>NZ_JBEONP010000031.1:0-59418 GCF_040544435.1 Undibacterium sp. GrIS 1.2 | reverse complement strand
CCAGCCAGCCAGCCAGCCAGCCAGCCAGCCAGCCAGCCAGCCAGCCAGCCAGCCAGCCAGCCAGCCAGCCAGCCAGCCAGCCAGCCAGCCAGCCAGCCAAAAGACCGGCGATGAATTAAATGGTTCCCTACCTGAATCAAATAATTCCTTACTTGATCGGCTAGATGATTTAACTCATGCCCAACTGAAAGCCCTACTCGCGAAAAAATTAACTGACGCGAAGCTTGGTCTGCATTGGGAACGGAATGAAATTGAATTTGACAGTGCATTGTCCGCAAATTTGGTGATGCCCGATTTGGTTCCTGACGAATGCAACGGCACAGGCCCATATGACAACCTCATCATCGAAGGAGATAACTTCGATGCGTTACGTTTGCTTCGTACTACGCACGCACACAAAATTCGTGTTATTTACATCGACCCTCCCTATAACACGGGAGAAAAGGACTGGGTATACAACGATCACTACGTCGGCAAAAATGACCGATACCGCCATTCAATGTGGTTGGAATTTTTATTTCAACGTCTGACGTTGGCACGTGACTTATTGACACCCGACGGTGTAATTTTGGTTTCCATTAACGATGAAAATCGCTCACGTCTAGAACTTCTGATGGATGAAGTTTTTGCCGGTATGCGCAGAGGTTCGATGGTTTGGAAGACGCGCTCGGGAACAAACCTGAGTAATGATGTTCGCCTATCCAATGATCATGAACACATACTTGTTTACGGGAGAGGCGGCTTTTCGTTTCGAGGGGAAGACAAAGATTTTTCCCAATATAAGAACCCAGATAATGATCCACGAGGCAGGTGGAAAACGGGTGATCTGACGCTCGGTTTCACTTGGGCACAAAGGCGAAATCTCTACTACCCGATTCAAAATGCGAATACGGGAGTCTGGTATCCATGTAATCCAAGCCGAGTATGGGCGTTTGCGTCGGAAAAAATCGTCGAAGATGTCTCTACGCTCCGCAAACAATCTATGGAACAATATATCCGCGAGGAAAAAATTCTGTTTCCCGATCCAGCCAGCGAGCGTGTCGAAATATGGAACACGATGGAGGAACTACTTGCTGCAATAGAAAGCGGCGACGTTCCGATCAGGCCGAAAACAAAAACACCGATTTTGTCAAAGGATCTCCCTGAGCTTGAATTCTGGGTAGGCAAACCTGTCGGCTTCGGCAGACCGTGGTTTAAGCGGCATCTGCGTGACCTTCAAAGCGAAGTAAGAGCAGTATCAAGTTGGATCAAGGGCGCAAGCGATGACGCTGATGATGACGATTTCGTCGTTGCGTTGAATGCGCAGCGCAGCGGCACTGGCGAACATTCAGTCAACGAAATACTTGGCTTCCAAGCGTTTGCATATCCTAAACCGCCAAGCCTCATGCTGAATTTATTAAGACAAGCCACGAACCCTGGCGACACAGTTCTTGATTTTTTTGCCGGTTCTGGCACTACAGCCCACGCGGTGCTTGCACTAAATTCAGAAAATCTAAGTGAAATCCCACGAAAATTCATTATGGTATCCAGTCGTGAGGCGACAGCCAAAGAGCCAGCAAGGAATGTCTGTTTGGACATATGTGCCGAAAGAATCCGGCGTGTTTCTGAAGGGTATGGAACCACAAAAGGATTTGGCGGCGATTTTGCCTATTTGCGGTTGAATAAAATCAATCATGCCGATGCATTTTACGATCTTAAACCGGAAACAGCGTGGCACTCCATTTGCCTGAAACATGTCGGACGCATCTTGCCATTTTCGAATGTGCCAGTGGCGACAATCGCTGCGAGCAGCGATTCAGCTATTCTATTTTGCTTCAGTGTAGACGATGAGGCCTTGAGGCAATTGGCATCACATCCTGCCTACAAATTGCGGGTCTACTCCGATCGTCCTGATAGCGTAGCAAGTTATCTTCTTGAATCTGGAAAACTGGTGGATAGCTCTTCATGGATGTCGGAAGCAATCAAGGGGCAAGGCGCATGAGCGAATCATTTGATTTCAATAAACCGGCAATCCCATTGATGGAGCCGGAGGAATTTCAACGCAGAATCATCGGCGCAATGACGCAACACCTAACGCATCAACCTTCACCAGCCTTGTTGGTCGCGCCAACTGGTGCGGGAAAAACGTTTATGCTAAGCCAGGTGCTTGCTAAGGTATGTTCTGAACGACCTACACTTTGGTTCTGGTTTACACCATATGCAAATTTGGTAGGGCAAACCGTGTTGGCGCTGGATTGGATCAAGGAATTGAGGCTTTACGCCATGTCTACTGAGCGGCAGCGTGACCACTCCAATGGCGACGTGTTGATTGCGAATGCCCAACAGGTTTCCAGCAAGTCGGCAGACAGGCAAGTATTGAAACAGGTCGATGATTTTTCGATTTCGGTACAAGGTATTGTCGCCCGCGCCCGTGCCAACAAGCTTAAAATTGGTGTCGTCGTCGATGAGGCGCATATCGGCCTTTCGTCCGAAACGGAATTTGGTAAATTTGTGAAGCGCCTCAAACCGGATTCTCTCGTTATGGCGACTGCAACGCCGAACGACATAAAGCTAAATCAGTTTCTTGCTGCATCTGGCTTTGGCGAGAATAAGACCTTCTCAGTAAGTCGGCAGGAGGCGGTTGATGCCTTACTCAACAAAGAATTCATCGCTGCATATGTTTACCGCGTCTCAGATGAATGGAAAAGTCTTGTTGACTTGCAGCGCACGGTACTGCGGCAAGCTTGGAAGAAGCATTGTGCACTCAAAAATCTGTTGGTTGAACGAGGTATACAAACGGTGCCTTTGCTGTTGGTGCAAGTTGGGAATGGAGAAAATACCACGCGGGAAGCATTCGAATTCTTGACCCGCGAATGTGGGGTGCACCCTGAACTCATCGGGGAGCATACGGCTCAAGCGCCAGACCCAGAGTTGATGAATACGATTGCTCATGACACCAGCAAGGAAGTGCTAATTTTCAAGGAAGCTGCTGGAACCGGATTTGATGCGCCCAGGGCTTTTGTCCTAGCGTCAACCAAACCTGTCACGGATAAAGATTACGCTCTGCAATTCGTCGGGCGCGTCATGCGTGTCGATCAAAGAGTACGGGAAATTACTCGCACACTTGAAAAGCAAGGAAAGCGGCTTAGCGACGATCTCCGTACGGCATATATTTATCTGGCGAACGCGGCAGCACAGGACGGCTATCAGAAGGCCGTGACAGTATTGCAGGGCATTAAGTCAAGCCTTGAAGGTGAAACAGAAAGACTCAAAAGGATTAAGACGCGCAACGGCGGACCGGATATTTTCACCAACCGTCCGACTCCACAATCTTCAATGTTGCCGGAAGTAGATTGGGATACCACGCACGGAAGCAATGCAGAAACTGTCGCCGATAGCACAGTGGATAACGCCGAGGGTCAATCGGTTAGCTCGAATGAAGTACATCCTTCTGTAAAAATTGAAGCACAAGCTGGTAGAACGACTTTCGTTGAGGAAGGACAAGGACTTTTGTTTGATGGTGACATTCAACCGGATTGGGATAACGAGGAAACTTATGTTCCGCCGCGCTTACTCAAAATTCCAGCGAAGAATCGCGACGATCTGCGAGCCGCATTCAATGAAATCAGATTAAGTTTGTACCCACGCAATGACGGCTTGCCGCATTTCGCTCCTCACTTGCTAACCGAATTGCGACCGAGCGTCGTAGATTTAGCGAAAGTGGTTAAAAGGATTGCTCAACGGCTGGAATACTCGGTGGCGGATTTGAACAACGCCTTGGCAGCAGCAACCGGCCATACTCAAGCGATCGAGCAGCGTACCGAGCTAGTTACTCGGCAACGCGCTCCAGATACAAAGATTGTTGCTTTGATTCGGCGCGAGGAATTACATCGACAAGCAAAATTGGTGTTGCTCTCTACCGCTCAATTTGAGGATGCTGATGTTCGGCAATTCGTACAAATTTTGACCAGTCGGATTCAGGTTGATGCCGAATCTAACGGTATAGCCGTCATGATCGATGAAAGTGAGCGCGATCGCATCTATCGAGATATGGCGCACGACCTGGTTCGCATGAAGGCCGATGATGTCGTTGCACTGTATCATGACGCAATATCCCAGGTTGTGACCAGCCGCGAAACCAAAAGCCCTTTGCCGGACTACATGGCGTTTCCATCCGACTTGCCGCTACTGCCATCTGCAAAAAACAGTTACGGTGTTCTCCCGCCGCGCCGAAATGAAGATATGCCTCAAGTGGAATCATTTTTGGTAAAGGAGGAGCGCCAATTCTTGAAACATCGCCAATATCATCTACGGGACGAAAGTACAATTTGGGTGGATGGGTATAACGGCACTCACGCGATGTACGAAAGTGAAAATGAATTCGCCAAGCAACTAGACGAAGCGGAATTCGTCCTTTGGTGGCATAGAAATCCTGACAGGGCCGATTATGGCGTAGCCGTGGTGCGCCCAGATAGTCATCTGAATTTTTGGCCAGATTTTATTTTGTGCGTTCAATATTATTCTGAAGCGGAGCCAACAATCCGGCTGGCCGATACCAAACACGATCTAAAGGATGCCTTCAAGAAATCGCGCCGAGAACACAAGGATTACAAGAAAATTATCTTTTTAACAAAGGATAACGACAACCTTTATATCGTTAATGATAATGGAACCAAGGGAGTCAAGGTTAACAGCGATTTATCGGTGCTCAGGGAAACATTGAGGCGAACTGATAATTGAGCGATCAAATTTTGCTTTCCTGCAATAATTGCAAAATGATATCAACAAACAACGAAAGTTTTTTTTAGTCGCGTAACCTTGAAGGAATTGACGTGCTGATCTTCATCGACACCGAATTTACCGATTTCGCGAATGCTGAGTTAATCAGCATCGGTTTGGTATCAGAATGCGGTTTGCATGAATTTTATGCAGAACTTCCGGTTAATCTAAGCAAGTGTAATGATTTTGTTGTGACGACTGTTTTGCCGCAACTGGGCAAGGTGGCAGCAGCACAATGTTCAGTGGATGAGTTGCAAAGACGGCTGCGATTGTGGTTAGAACAATTCTCAGCGAGAGCGCCAATTATCTGTTTTGATTACGATGGTGATTGGCGTTTGTTTTGCCATGCAATGAGCTACGAAATTCCGGCATGGCTGCGTGGCAAAAATATTTACAAGTATCTCGATCAAGTTGCGTTGCAGATGTACTTTATCGACAATCGAATCAAGGATCATCATGCATTGCATGATGCCAAAGCCAATTGCCACGCATTTAACTTAGAAAAAGCCGGGGCGGATGTTATACAGAGCGGGAAATAGTAGAGTTGTCGAGCACGTTGACCGTTGGGTCATGCGGAAATTCACGCAAGATGCATTGATGAAATCAAGCGTAATCAACAAGAGCTGTAAGTAATTGTAAATACAACACTTTTCCCTATCCGGGATCGCTCAACATGGAATATACTTTGTTTCCTTTTTAATCACGATTTATCAGTGTCTATTATCAGTGTCTAATCCCACCATCATCAAGCAACACGCAGAAGATGCAGCTACAAAATGGTGGCGTCGCGGTAAATACCTAAATAATCCTCGTACCCGCTTTGACGAACTAGTCGAGTTTGATCAATCTATCGATACCCATCTGGATGGCCTGCGGGAGGCAGGAAATATAGGCGTAGAGCGCGCCTATAGCGCCTACGAGACAGCGATAGATCGTCGTGCCGAGGATGTCAGTGCCGATGGTTTCGTCGTGTTGGCATTGGCCTTTCTCACGCATGACATGCCAACCATCCATGCAGTCATTGCTCAGGTTGCTGGCAAGCCTGGCTTTGCAGAAGCCTTAAACGGCGTATTTGCATGGCTAACATCGCCTACTATTGCCGAGATCATCGAAGCACAGTTTCCAAATCAAGAACCAATCTATTGTTATCCAGCGCTAAGGCATGGTCATGCCCACGCAATCTATGACAGCGTCGCTTTAAAGAATGCCTTGCAAGACAGTCCGCCAGTATCGTTGGCTTTGGCGATCGACGCAGTCGCCAACTGCGGCAGGATCGATTTGCTGGCACTAATACTCGACGTGCTGAACAACTCTCAGCCAAACTTGCGCACCATTGTCAGTTTTAGCGCCGCACAGGGTGCATTGTTACTGGGTGATCGGCACTACGCCATTCCGGCGTTGCTAGCTTTGTCTTTAGGCGATACGTCGCACAGCATCGATGCGATGAAACTCTTATCCCTGGTATGACCATTCAGCGATTTACAAGAACATCTGCATCAATTCGAACAAAAAATAACAGGCCCAGCGATATTGATTGAAATCGCCGGATGGAGTGGCAACCCAGCCTATGTCCCTTGGTTAATAGCGCAGATGAGTGATGAAGCAAACGGTAGGCTGGCAGGAGAAGCGTTTCGTCTCATCACTGGCTTTGACATCGAAGCGAATGACGCCATTCCTGGTATTCCCAATGCACGCAGTAGCAAGAAACAACCCTATCCTATGCCTGATGCCGTCAAGCTCAACACATGGTGGCAACAAAATCATCAAGATTTTGCTCTCGATACCAAGTTCTTTTTGGGACGACCGCTGTCTATAGAATGGCTCAATCATCTTTTAGGTCTGGCAGAACAATCCCATCGCGAACTAGCTGCGCTGCATCGTATGCTGATACAACCAGGTAGCTCACGCTTTCCGACGCAGGCCAGTAGCTCTATCCAGTTACGCCATCTACAAAAACTTTAAAGTGACTTCCATGAGCAACGCAACAAGTAATACCACCAGCAAAAAGCCGACAGCCAGCGGTAAAGTAAGCGCGCAAAAAGTAGAAAAAGAATATGGACTAGTCATTGGCATGCTGGAAGGTTTCGCGGACGACAGCACGCCTCTGGTCGCGTTCAATAATCAGCCAGCTATTCAGGCAAGAACATTGATCGATATTGGCGAAGAGCATATCGGCAAGAGCGTCGCACTACAGTTTGAACGCGGTGAGCTGCACTCTCCGCTGGTGATGGGCATAGTCAAGACAGGCGGCGCGGATTCTGGTGCAGACCTAAACTCAAATCAAGAACTACCTTCAGTCATCATTGGCGGCGTACCAATGCAAGCAAAACTCGATGACGACGACATCGTCTTAATCGCGCAGCGCCGTATTACCTTGCAATGTGGTTCCGCATCAATCAGCCTGGATGCCCAAGGTAATATCGAACTTCGGGGCAAGTATATTGTGTCGCGTGCCTCGGGACAAAATCGGCTTAAAGGCAGTTCGGTTTCATTGAACTGAGCTAAGCCTGCATGAATCTGATTAACCATACCTCGCTGGCAGCGAGCTACACCACTATGCACGACAAGGCGGGCAGTGAAACGCTGGTTGTCGTAGTAAAAGCAACCTATAGGCTGCCACTGGCGGGCGAGACCGCCGAACTGATGGAGCAACAAGTGCCCATCGTATTAGCGGATACCGCGACCGGAGAACCTGGCACCACGGCACCTGAGTACGAATGCGACTTCTGCCTGCATAAACCTAAGGTGGACATTTTGCTGTTGGGCAGTGCCTACGCGCCTAAAGGTATCGCATCAACTAAAGTCCCGGTTGCATTACGTGTGGGAGCGATGACCAAGATGTTCAATGTGGTCGGTAAGCGTAGCTGGATGTCGCACATGCTAGGCGCGATGCTCACCATGAACAAGCCTGAGCCCTTCTCACAACAAGTCATCAGCTACGACATTGCTTATGGCGGTACTGAAACAGGTCCCAAACGCGATAAGGGTCGCGCTGCCTATGCCATAAATCCGGTCGGGTGCGGTTATTGGCCACATACTAGCTTTGCGGACGGCAAGCCACTCTCGCAAACGGAAGCGCTGAATGCGCCCGTCACCAGTCCCAGCGGCAAATACCAACCAATGAGCTTTGGCCCGATCGGTCGTAATTGGACGCAAAGGGTGCGCTACGCGGGTACCTATGATGCCAAATGGGAAGAAGAGATATTCCCGTTCCTACCGCCCGACTTTGATGCACGTTACTTTCAGAGTGCACCGGAAGATCAGCAGTTGCCTGAACTCGTCGGCGGCGAATTAGTTGTGCTAGTCAATCTCACGCATCCAGCCTTAACGCCTTCTGGCCGACTGGAGTTTCAACTTCCTGATCTCGACATGAGTATCAATTTGAACGCCAAGAAAGGTAGTCCAGAAAGAATAGCTGCGCGCGCTGATACGCTGGTAATTGAGCCAGACAAACAACGCTTTACAGTGCTCTGGAG
The DNA here is from genome assembly GCF_040544435.1 of Undibacterium sp. GrIS 1.2. Lineage (NCBI taxonomy): Bacteria > Pseudomonadati > Pseudomonadota > Betaproteobacteria > Burkholderiales > Oxalobacteraceae > Undibacterium > Undibacterium sp. GrIS 1.2. The sequence goes on along the minus strand of NZ_JBEONP010000031.1, from coordinate 51,184 downwards.
AGTAGTCAAAGACCTGCAGAACGATCTTTTCCGTTACAAATCGATAGAGATAGGCCAACGTCCCAAAGGGCATGTCGTCAAAATCCCTCTGGAAATGCTGACGGGCGAACTCCCCTCACAACGCCGCGCCGGACCACGGGAGGATGCATGACACTACCCATCGCCATTCTACGTACTGGGGCAGTAACATCGGTCGGCCTCAATGCGCCGTCTACCTTCGCCGCCATGCGTGCCAGGCTGAATAATTTTGAAGAAACCGCTTTTCTCGACAGCAAAGGCGAACCCGTCTCGGCTGGGATGGTGGTTTTGGACGTAGATGATGCACATCTTGGGCCGTTAGATAAACAAGTTGTCATGCTAGCGCAAGCGGTGCGCGAATGCTTGCAGGGATTACCCGAACTCGATATCAGTAAAATCCCCTTACTGTTATGCGTGGCCGAAGTGACGCGGCCTGGTCGTCCTGCCAATCTTGAACAATCCTTAAGTGCTGGACTCGGACAGGCCTTGCAATGTCAATTTTCTGCGCAATCTGCCACCTATGCTTACGGACAATCCAGCGGGATATTTGCGCTGAATGCCGCCTTTGAATTACTTAAAACGCATCCGCTGATCTTGATTGCCGGAGTGGACTCCTATCTGAATATAGCTACTTTAAAAGCTATGCATGAGAAAAATAGGATATTTGCATCGGATAATCAGATTGGTTTTATTCCTGGCGAAGCTGCTTGTGCAATATTGGTCGGTCATCCAGACAGCATCCAGCATATCCTGCCACGTTACAGCAACGTGCAAACAGAAGCGCAATCTTCGCAAACGCCAGGTACCAGCTTATTTTGCACCGGCCTAGGCATTGCCCGCGAAACGGCAGTTATTGGCGGCACTGCCCCGAACAAAGCCAAAGGTCTGTCCGACGCGACCAAGGCAGCACTGAATGCATTACCGGGCAAGGCAAGCGACATCGGTCTGCGCATCAGCGGCCAATCCAGTGAAGATTTTTATGCGAAGGAATTCGCCATTGCCAATAGCCGCAGCAATGTTTCGGCCACGTCCTTATGGACATTGGCCGATAGTCTGGGTGAAACGGGTGCTGCCGCAAGTCTGCTGGCGATCAGCTGGGCTTATGCCAGCGGGCACAAAGGCTATCTGCCAGCATCCAACTTACTGTGCCTGTTGGCCAGTGACGAGGGTGAAAGAGCTGCAGCGGTACTTAGTTTCGGTCAGTACCAAGCCTAAACTCAGCCTAACAACGTCAAAGGAAAAACATCAAATGGCAATCTTCAAGATCTATGCAAACGGCATGTCCATCGCAGGCCAGGCTTCAGATGCAGGCATGAGTGCAGCGGCTTTCCCAGACGTGTGCGGCAGCCCGCCCAAGCCAGAGAAAATCGGTATCCCTGTACCTTATCCCAACACGGCAAAGATCAAGGATTTAGAAAATGGCTCCAAGAGCGTATCGATGTACGGTAAGCCAGTTGCGCTTCGCGACAAAAGCCGTATAGGTACCAGCACCGGCAATGAAGCAGCCACAGAGAATTTTAAAAAAGGCACGAAGAGCGATACGATTAAAGGCAAGGCCTACTTCGTCAGCTGGTCACCGAACGTCTTTGTTGAAGGCTACAACGTGCCGCGCCATCTTGATTTGATGACGCATAACCATAAGAAATAAGAGCTAAATTTATGGTCATATTACAGGGCGTAATTGCGCAACAGGCGGCAACACAAGGCCTGATAATTGGGGGCGCTGGTGGGAGCGGAACATTAGGCGCTCGTCCAGGTATGGGCGATCCGGACGATCTGTTAGAAGGCAATAGAAGACCGGGTGATCCGGGACTTGCAGGTTTGGGGTTGGTGATACTCAAGTTGTTAGAAAATATGACGACTAACCGTTACAACGACAATGAATCAGATAAGACGAATTGCGAATTGTTTCAGTACAAGGATAAAAAGAAAAAATGCAAGGACGGTAATGCCCACCACGTCGTCCCTGACCGTGCTTTTCGTTCACCCGGGACACGTAATAAATGGACACCCTTTGCACCGTTGAATGAACTTCTGAATGATGCACGTGAAGAAATTCCAGTCATAGGTCAGTTATGGAAAGGCGGCTATTACAACACCAAGATGGATGATGAAAATGAAGGTTGGGCGATTTGTGTTTCAGAAAAAAAACATAAAATTATTCACAATCTCCAGAATCCCATAGAAAACCAGATTGGCTTAGCCGCTAATCCTCAATACATTTCAAATCTTAAGGCTTTAGAAGAATTGGGTGCTAAAAGTGTTTCCGCCGTTACGGGTTGCAATGCGTCTGAAATGGCTGATACTTTACGCAAAAAACATCAGGAAAAAGGAATGAATCCAGACTATCCGGTTCGTGCGGACCCATATGGAAACAGTGGCTTAAATATTGATAAATTCAATAGCTTAGTTACAAAACAAGGTAATGCTCTTCCACGTTAACCATAAGGAAAAAAATATGGCAAATCAAGAATTAGCTTCATGTGTATTTCTATCGGCTTGTATTATTGAAAAAGACTATTTTTATTTCTCCACAAGACTCGATGCACTTCCAAGCGATGAGTATTTTCATGCAAGACTTAGCACTTATGATCAGGGTGCGTGGAATAAGCATGACAGAGAACAACAGGTCGTATCAGTTTGCGTGATGAGACAAACTGAAGCTGAGAGTACGCGAGCTTATTGCGCACTGGAGCTGGCTAGCGGGATGATAGAAGTTTGCCGTCCTGGTGGAAAAATAACAGTCGAGCAATTACCCATAGAGTCTACTGGTGGGCAGATGACTCAATTAACGCAAATTGACGGAATCTTATATGCCTGTGGCTCGGCGGGTGCAGTGTTTAAACGGACACCTGGGGGCTGGATCACTTTTAATGAAGGTTTGAATAACAAGAACTACGACAGTTATATAAAAGAAGGTTATTCCTCTTCAGATGCGATCTCCATGACCTTGAGCGAGATGAGTTATATGAACTCGATAGCAGGCATCAATGGACAATTATTTATTGCTGGTAAAGATGGGCTTATCTTTCACCGTGATGGTGATCGGTGGAGACCTGTTGAATCACCGAGTAATGCCTGGTTAGAACGCATCAAATGCATAGACGAAAACACAGTTTATATCCTTGCTGGTAGTGGGACGATCTTGAAAGGCAACGCTAAGGGATTTAAAGCTATACAGACTGGTGTCAATGATGATTTCAGGTGTTTGGAATGGTTCAACGGCCAACTCTATGTTGGCGGCTATAAAGGAATTTATGTATTAGAGGGCGAAAAATTGCATCGCATCGATACCAAGCAAAAAGGCGACTATGAATGCGTCGCGATGGATGCCTACGATGGCCAACTATTAGCTGTCAGCGAGCGCTGGTTTTTGGTATTTGATGGTAAAGATTGGAAGCGAATTGACCATCCAGATAATGAAGAAATTCTCAAGCAATAAACACTACATAGACATTCCCCCACATTGAATACGTAATCTGGATGCGGCTTTTTATGACAAACAAAATCAAATCGCCAGCAGTGAGTTTTTACGATGGCGCAGTTATTCGTAAGGACGCAATTTTTTTATGTGGGAAGTTGGATTTTTTGGAGTATGACGATTATTCGCACAGCAGAAACTATATTTTGGGGAGCAACAATGTTTGGGGTGGTGATGACTTACCGTTCATGACAACTTCAGTTTGCGTGTACCGACCGAAAGATCCGATTCCTGCTGAAAGAGCTATGTGTACCTTGGCTGAAATGGCGGGTTACGTCGATTTTTATTGGGCAAAAGGCGTTAAGGTTGGAGTTGAGATGTTACCGGGCGCTGAAGAAGATGATGGTTTACTGCACCTTCAGCAAATCATCCAGATTGGCGATGATCTTTATGTCGTAGGTAGCAGCAGCCAAGTCTATCGTCGTCATCAAAATGCCTGGCAAGTATTTAATCAAGGCTTGGAAGAAATACCTACCGACGTGTTTGTGAAACAAGGAAAAACCTTGAGAGAAGCGGTCAGCCTCTCACAAAAAACTTCTTCCATGCTGCATTCCATTGATGGCTCCGACTTCAACAATCTATATGCGGTAGGATTTGGCGGCATCGTCTGCCATCGTGGTGACGGTCACTGGAAACAACTCGAACAAGTCACTAACGCCAATCTTCACCGTGTCAAATACGTCGATGAAAACACCGTCTACGTAGCAGGTGACAAGGGCATTCTGCTCAAAGGAAACGCCAAAGGATTTCATGCAATAGAGACGAGCATTAATGACGATCTTTCGGAATTATGTAGCAACCGCACAAAGCTTTTCCCGAGCTAAAAACCTACAATTGCCCTAGTAGATCATCATTTTCTAGGGGCGTCAACATGGCAGAATCACTCGTCGTATCCGGTCTGGTCTCCAAGCGGGCCGAAGTCGCCGGTCAGATCGCATCGTTCCAAACACAAATCACCCGATTGCAGGACGCATTGTCGCACCTGGACGGTAGCATCAAGCTATTCGCGCCGGATTACGACCTGCGCACGGTCAAAGCTCGGCGCACGAACGAGCGCAACCAGTATTTCAACCGGGGAGAGGCGCAACGCATGACGTTGGATGCGATGCGGGAGGCGGGTTCGGCATCGACTACCCGCGAAATCACGATCCGGCTGCTCAAGCGCAAAGGCATCGAGGCCGACGCCGCGCTGGTTGCCAGGATTCAAAAGAACGTGATCGCTGTACTGCACCGACAAGACGGTCATTTGGTCAAGCAGGTTGATGCCGAAGGCGAGCCAGGTGTGGTGAAGTGGGTGATTGCCTAGTTTGTATCGATTTACGCGGCCAGCCGCTCGGCGCTGCGCTTATTCCCCTGCCAGTATCCGCACCAGTCCCGGCTGGTTGGCGTCTTGGCGCACTTCGTGGAAATGTCATCAAAGATCGGGCCGTTATCCATGCGGCGGGTGTCCTCGCGGTAGGCCGCTTCATTGGCGTAGTTGTTCAGGTACAGGTTGCCGAACTTGTGGCATTGGCCGTACTGCATGCGCCGGAACCGCGAGAAATACGATTCGGCCAGATTGTTGGTCACGCCCGCCTCGCTGCGGTACTCGACAGCATGATTGACGCGGCGCGTATCGAATTTTGCATGCAGGCCATCATAAGCAGTGCTTTCGTCAGCGCAAATGATAGAACCCTTCTTGACGTACAGATCGGCCAGCTTGCCAACATCGGCTTGGTTCTCGGCCTTGATCACAAAGGTGATAGTTTTATTCGCGCCCTGGATCGTGTCGCCGATGACGCTGACCTTCTGGCGCATCACGAACACGCAACGCTTGTCAGTGCGTTGATTCTCGACCAGGCGACGGTCAACCCGGTCTTCCTTCTTGTTCTTTGGGCGGACGTGGCCGTTGACGTAGGCACCGTCCATGTGGATTTCGCCTGCCAGCGGTGATTCGTCGCGCTGTTCCATCAAGGACTCGCGGATTTTATGGCAAAGCACAAAAGCGGTCTTGTACTGCACGTCCAGGTCACGGCCCATTTGCAGGGCTGAAATGCCCTTGACCGCGTTGGTGTAGATCGCGATCGCGGCCAGGTACATCTTGAGCGGCAGTTTGTGAAAGGCGAAGATCGTACCGGACGTGACGCTAAACGTGTGATTGCAATCCTTGCAGCGCCATTGGCGGCGGGTGGCGATGAAATAGTGTTCGTGGATCACGCCGCATAATGGGCAGGTTACGGCCTTGCCATCGCCCCAGCGTACTTTCTTGAAGACCTTGAATGCCTGGTCGTCGTTCATCTCGAACACGCGGCGAACCGACAGGGTGCGGGCCTTTGCAGACAAGAGGAAGTGCTGGGTCATGATTTACTCGCTTACACAGTAAAGTATGTGTTTATTATACACATACTACTATGTGTTTCAAGCTTTAATTCACATTATTTACTTTGTTTAACACACCAAATGATTTGTATGGTAAAGTAAAGACTGTGCAATATTGGAGATTTGTTTTATGATACCGGCCATGATCTATGACGAATTTAAACGGCAATTGGGTAAGGCTGGGCTTTCGGTGAAGAGTTTTGCTGAACTCATCAAGCAGAACCCCAACTCCATCACGAACTACGCCGCTCAAGGCGACGTACCCCCGCATCTCGCCATCATCGCCGCGTTGATGGGCCACATGGCCGATCACGGGTTGGATTACCGAGCAGCCTTGTCGCAGGTGCATTTTGAGGCAGCAAAGCATCGCGGATCAGCGGTGAAGGGCAAGTTCGGCGGTTCTAAACAAACACTTACTTCGTTGTGAAGGAATAGTAACCAATGAAAAATGTTCCACATTCCAGACCGATAGGGATTGATCTATTCGCGGGAGCGGGCGGTTTGAGCTTGGGCTTTGAACAAGCCGGATTTGACGTGAAAGCCTGTGTCGAAATCGATCCAATACATGCGGCTGTCCATAAATATAATTTCCCGCAATGCGCAACGCTCTGCCGGAGCGTCATCGATGTAACCGGCAACGAAATTCGTGCGGCGGCAGGAATAGGCGAGCAGCCCGTCGATGTCGTGTTTGGTGGCGCTCCGTGCCAAGGTTTTTCGATGATCGGGAAACGCGCGCTGGACGACCCGAGAAATCAACTGGTGCATCATTTTGTACGGATCGTCGTCGAGCTTAATGCGAACTATTTTGTCTTCGAAAACGTACGCGGCTTAACTGTCGGCAAACATCGCCAATTTCTTCAAGAAATCATCGAAGCCTTCAAGGAATGTGGTTATGATGTGTTAGACCCCTATCGCGTACTCAACGCCGTTGACTATGGGGTGCCACAGGACCGCAAGCGTCTGTTCTTGATTGGCTGTCGTAAGGGTCTTACCCTGCCGAGCTATCCGATGACTCGCGAGCCCGTTACGGTGTGGGATGCAATTGCCGATATTCCAAATGCCGAAGAGTTTGAAGAGCTTCTATCTACGGACAGCGTCAAGGCGACCTTCAAAAAAGGATCTCCATATGCACGGCGGCTACGTAATTTGGAAGTCGATCCTGACGATTATTCATATCCTCGCCAGTACAACCGCAATTTATTGACATCGAGCGCAAGGACGGTGCATACCGAATTGTCAAAAAGTCGGTTCATCGAAACCGAGCAAGGTAAAACGGAACCAGTGAGTCGATTTTTGAAACTTGATCCACAAGGAGTGTGCAATACACTCCGCGCCGGAACCGATAGTGCTCGGGGAGCTTTCACGTCCCCGCGTCCGATACATCCAATCGAACCGCGCGTCATCACAGTGCGCGAAGCGGCCAGGCTGCATTCATACCCAGACTGGTTTCGGTTCCATGCGACAAAGTGGCATGGCTTTCGGGAGATTGGTAATTCTGTTCCGCCAATTCTTGGTCGAAGCGTGGCTTCCGCAGTCATTGCGTCTATTGGCAATCAACCTTCTAAGCCAACTGAAATTCTTCAGCGCGGCAGTGAGGCATTACTAAATTTGGATATGTCCGAGGCCGTTACAATGTTTGGACTGAAGACTTGCCCGATTGCAAACCGTAACCGTGTGCTTACACCGCCAATACTAAAAAATCTATCAGTTGGCCAAACAACGCGTGAACAACAGCCAGTGCAATCTGTAGCATGACTACTGCTAAAGCTACCAAGCCACGCAGCGCGACGCCAAGGAAGGCACGCGCGCCTTCTACAGCCAGTGCAGGTGATGAGTCGCAGAAAAAACGAGTAATACGCTCCCTATTTGCGATTCGATGGGCTGAGCGAAACGCGACGCCTGCTCGGTCGATGGTAGTAACGCTCGACGACGTGCAACGAGCGATCGAGCGCGCGAACAAGAGATGGGCGTTAAGTGGGCATAGCGGATTAAGCACAAGGAACCCGGCGAATTTTTTCAAAGATATTGTTCGCCGTGAACAATCGTATCGTTCGGCATGGCCGTTGAGCGCCCTCAAGCGCGGATATATTGGAATGCAATCGAAGGGTGGAAAAACGGTAAAAGGCACCCCTAAAGGTAATGGGCCGTGTTTTGAATTTATCCTGGCGACGACAAGTGATCCGATAGGCGATCTGTACCAGCGAGTACCCGTATATCGATTGCCGGAGGCTACCGGTGAAGCACGCATATTTGGCGTCCAAACATTAGAGCTTCCTGTTGAGGTTCGCCGACTAAGCCGGGAGGATGAAAATTTTCTGCTTCAGCTAATTGTTCGTTTGAGGGTGATCGAAACACACTTAAGCATCGTTTCCCATAAGCGACTTGAAAGTTTGGTGCACTTGCAAATGGGCTTGAAGCTCCGTGGCGCAGAGATTGATGCCTTATTTTTGGGGCAGATGCAACCGTGGCAGAGGAAGCTGCCCCGTCCTTCACCGAAGTTATCCGACAAACGCCGAGTTCTTGTTGCACTCGAAGCCAAAGGAAAGTCGGACGATATTTTGAAGGGGCAAATAGAAGACCAAGCGATTGCTCTGTTCCGCCTCGATACTTTCAGCGAAGAAATTGATTTCGTTGTTCCTATGGCCGCAAAGCTCGTCGGACCAAGCCGCATTTACGTCGTTGAGTATCAACTTATTGCGCGGGATGAAATTGTGAAGCGCAGGCCAGGGATAGCAAAACTTCGGCTGGCATCGGAAGCATTTTACGATTTTTCGCCGCCTCTTCGTGGATTTGGTGACTAGACTAGGCTAAAAATTCCTTATGCTGCTGCTACATAATACCGTTATTTTTTTTGTTTATTAATTTATGTAGCAAGAGTTTTGGTTCTGCTTGGTATCAACAGCCGCAAAAGAGATTTCTAAAAACTTTGACCTGGAAATACATTACTAAGAGTAAAGCTTTTTAGAAATTTTTAAAATGTAGACGTCCAATCAGAGTGCGGCTTATAGCCCAATTTGCTTCTAACAATGCCATATCTATTGGACCCACAGTTTTTGGAATTTCCCCTTTAAAGTTGTATAAATATTGTTTCTATCTTCAAACGCATCACAGCATTAGCTGGTGCTCATCCTCTATAGATTGCCTTCCTAGGCATTGGTTTTAATCTATCGTGCCTTTAGCGGTGTTGAATTCAGCTTGTTTCGCCAAAAAATTCCGTATCGCTCTCATCTTTTATCTTTTCCTTATGCATTGATCAAAAGCAGAGAAAAGCTTAGTTCTTTACCTCTTTTTAGGGGAGAGCCTTTTCTTCATTTTTCAGGGAAAGAGGAAAGGGTTTGTTGTTTACATTAAGGTATATATATAAATAGTAGTAATAGTTAACGGGGCCGTTTTTTGTGGATAACTCTGTTTTTCTGAACAAAATCAATCTATTACAGAAAAGATAAATACCCTAATAAGCGGTGTACTTTACGAGAACAGTTTTGGGATAACAATTTGGTAGTTCGTAAAAGTAGTGCTTCTGCACAGACTGTCCTGTAGATATGCAGAGACTTATCCACAGCTAAAACTACCATTTGCGTATCAAAGCTGATCTGCTCTTTTTAAAATAGTCGGGGCGATGCGTTGTAGACTTGTTGCCAGTAATTTGAGGGCGGTTTTTTGATGTGCGGGCAGGTGGCGGCTGTAAACGGCCGTATATTCCAGATTAGCCTCGCCACCTCTGGCGCGTTTGAACTGGCTTGCACCGGAGCTGTAATGCAGTTTGAGTTTGCGTTCTTTGGCTTGCTGCAATAGCAAAGCCATTAAGCGTCGATACAATCCCAGCTCTTGCGGCAAGCTGGTGTCGTAGCCAATGAGTGGGGTAGTAATCCATCCGCTTTGGGTATTTTCGTAAAGACCTAAGACACCGACTAAACGATTTTGAAATCGTAAGCCATAAAGATCTAAAAATCGCATTTCTTGGCACAGTTCAAAAAAAGCTGGCGTAAAATCTGGGTTGAGTCTGGAGTGTTTTTCTATGAATAATTGTCGAAACAAACTGCGTAAATGAGGAAGATCGCTAGTTAGTATTTGTTCTGGCGTGATGATCTCAAGTTTTCCATCCGAAAATAACTTGGCATCTTGTCTGACATGATTGCGTTTCCACAGCGTTGCGAGTTGAGGATCGCAGGTGTAAATCATGCGCGCCGGGATTAAATCCCAAGACTGCGCTTGTAGACTGGAGGCCAGTTCTGGTGTGACCTCACTACAAATATTGCGCATCATTAATGGACGGTCTGGATATTCACCGATTAATTCTTCCGTCATTTGCGCAATATCTTGTGCTTGCCAATCAGGATATAGATTGGTGGACACCAAATGATTGCCGACAATCGCAGACTGATCTATGCCACTGGCGCTGATTAAGGCCGCGAGGGGACTAAAAATACAATTGATGCCTGTCTTTGCGATAGCCCGCAGTAGGCTTGGACTAGCAGGTAATTTCGCAGATAGTTGCCCACAGGCTTCTTCTCTGGCGTAGCGTAACCAAGTTGATCGCGGACTGCTGACATAGCTGCTGTGGTTGTTATTGCTGTTCTTGCTGCCACTCTCGCTAGGCATGAGTAAGCTGACGGGTTGCGTGCTACCGGCAATAGTGATGGCATTAATCTGGCAATCTGCGTTGCTTAACCAATGCGACCCGCCACGGGCTTTGGCATCGATTAGCCAGAGCGCATCAGCGCAAACGCGTGGCGGTAGGTTGGAAATCAATTTGCTGAAATTTAAATAGGCTGGTTGGTAGTTTGCGTTTTAGTGCTGTCATCTACCCAGTCAGACTTTTTGATACAGATGCATACCACCATAAATTGCGGATTTATCGCTTGCATACAAAGCCCGGTTATGTGCGCGGTCGGTATGCCAGGCGGAGATCAAATGCGCCGGCAACATCGCTTCTAATGGCGAGTCGGCGCCACCGGTACGGAACACCACTTTGGCATCTGGTGCGGCGGTGCGGGTGACTTCTTCCCATAACTCAGTTAATTGCCGCTGATCCATCCAATCCTGAGCATCCAGGAACAAATAAGCATCCATAGAATGATTCGCTTGTTTGCGTAAAAACTCGGTAAGGCTAATGTGATGAGGATGCACGCGGTCTATGTTTTGGCGCAAATCTTTGAAATACGCTTTTTGTAAATACATAGGTAAAGCGGCTTGTTTGCTGGTGTCGTCCCGGCGACCAAAAGCTTGCTGCGCAAAGCAGTTTTGCTCGATAGGGAAATCACATGCCAGATGGCGCATTCTTTCTTTAAACAATAAATGCAAGCCGTCTTTGGCATCATGTTTGAGCGCCGCAAACTGCGACGGCGGAATTCCTAGACTATACAAAGCAATCGGCTGTTTAGAGATAAAGCGGAATAAAGCGGTATCAAATATCGGCGCTAAGTAATGATCGAACAAGCTCTTTTGCTCAGCCTGATTGCGTGCAGTGAGGATTTTTTTCATATCGCCGCCCATGATGCGGACGAAAAAATGTGCAAAACCAATAAAGTCACCCAACAGGCCATATTGGTAAGCGTTGTCGCTAAAGTAGTGATAACGCGGTTTGCCTATCAGCTTGCCGGTGAGTGAACGGCTTTCCCAAAAATTGCTGGCGTCTTCTGACAAATGCGGCCGAATGTGGCGCTGATATCGTTTTAAATTATCACTCTGGTCGGCTTTGCCTAAAAAGGCCAGAACCGCATCGTAATCGGGTAAATGCTTGATGGCTTTTTTCTTCATGTCCAGCATCGCAAGATGCGCTGCGTTTAAATCAACCGCATGCACAGCGTTAGGGTTGGCTGCCAGATAGGCCAATGCGTTGCAGCCACCGGAGGAGATCGTCAAAATATTCGCGCCCGGCTTTAACTGCAATGCATCCAGGTCAGATTTTGGATCTTCCCAAATTTGGGCATACACCAGACGACTAAACCAATGCGCAAATAAGCGATCAGCAATCCCTTTACCGCCAGACGTCGTTGAGTTGATTACTGCCGCGTTGATGAGTGTCTTTGTGTTCATGCCAGCCCCAGATGATTGATGCGGTTTAATCTCTGTCTAACTTTAGAAACGCAAGGTGACAGGCTGGTGACCGTTTGATGAAGAATGTGTGAAATGTAGACAAAATGACGGCAGAGTGTTGTTTTGACAGCTCAATATCAAGGTGGCAGTCACAATAACCAAGTAGGGAATTAAATAATACTGGTAATGGGTATATTTGAGTTGTCCATATAAAGTCTTGACAATCGACCATTTTTACTAAAAATAATGGGGAGTATATTAAAACGATTGTTTTAATATTGATCAATCGACGCGTATTTAAGCAAGGGATTGCTTACTATTTTATTTGTGACCGAGCATCGACGTTTGCCGACGTTTGCGCAGTTGTACTATGCTTTTACCCAAGCGATATCGCCACCAGGCGTTTTTTACAAACTGGTATTCAGCATAGGAAATGACTCTTGGTCCCCATCGGGTTTTAGACACATCTTCACCCACAGACAAATTAAGCCGTTGGATATTTTTGTCCAATGACCAGCGAATAATTTCGACCAGTAAAGTAGTCATCACGCTATATCTGGCGTATGCCAAGTCATAACCTGAGTAATACAGATACAACTCCTCGCCCATTAAAAATCCCATGCGGATAGCGACGATTTTGCCGTCGATCTCCAAACAAAAAAGCTGCATTTTGTCTGCAAAAGGTGTTTTTAAAAGACTGGCGATCAATGCCTTATGCAGAGGATTAGAAAAATAATCTGGATGCTCTACCGTCAGTTGCGCGCTGGCTCTGCTGCAGTGCAAGTGATAAAAAGTCGGCAAATTTTCTGTCAGTGCCTGATGTCCTGTGACGACTTTTAATACCGGCTGAAGTTTGTCTCGCGCTAGTGAGTTATAGCAGTGGCGTATCGATTCTTTAATGTTGCGCTTCAACCCGCTGCGGAAACTATCCCAGTCTTTGCCCAGATCCAAGACGTAGTTGCTGATCTTGCGCTTATCTATTTGCCGCATGGCGCAGCGTTGAGTAAATAGCTGCTCACTGTTCTCATCACTGACAATCATTTGCTGTTCTGTGAATCCAGATAATTGCGGCCGATAAGGTGCGGCTAAGTGCTGAAAAACATCTTTTTCATAGCCAGGCAAAATTAAGGGTGTACGGATTTCTGTCAGATTGGGGTCTGCACCAAACGGCCTTACATAGCGATAGACAGAGAACGCTTTACGTCCTAGATAGCTGATTGCGTATGGCGCAACGGCGACCAGTTGATCTTTATCATAAAAGGCGATGATCGATAATTCGTCGCGACGAAAAACAGTTTGAACAGAAAAAATTTGCCACCAGCTGCGGTTCCAGTCATAAGTTTGAAACGGCAGCAAAAAGGGAACAAGTGCTTCTAATGCCCGCCACTCAACAGAGATGGCGTCGAATTCGCTGGCGGTACTTAAAACTTTTATGTGCATCTGATGGCTGGCTAAGTGGTGACAAGAACGACGGATAAATGAGCGTTTGGGTTTGTATATAGCCGCGTATCTGGCTGACTAAATATCTGAGGGTTATGGACGCTCTGCCAGTTTTTTTAAATTATTTAAGCCAGAGTCAAAATCGGGACCAACCATTTTGTCCATCAAAGAAGCGAAGAACTTCATCATTAGGTTGCCCTCGCTAGTGCCTTTCATAGTCCAGCTTACTTTGGTGGATACGACTTGATTACCTGAAGCACCCGCTGTCACTATTGGCTCGAATAAAAAGTGACCGGTCGATGGTTTGCCCATACCTTCAAAATGTAATTCATAGTCAATCTGCTGGTTAGGTATTACCTGTATAAATTTCATCCCGCCGTTACCCTGGCTTTTACTTTGCCAGTCCCAAGCAGCATCTTTACCTGCTGCCGGACCAGTAAACGTCATCTGCATGGCGGGGTCGCGCTGATTCCAGACTGACCAGTTTTTCCACTCACGGGTAGTGACGACCAAAGGGTATATTTTATCTACAGGTGCACCGATTACGATGCTGCGCGTTATAGAAAAGTCATTCGGAAGCACCATGACAATAATTAAAATGAGTACGACGATGCCGACGATAGCGCCTAGTACACGTTTTACCCATTTAAATATGTTCATTTTGTGCTTTCAAGCTTGTTATAAGAACGGGTTTTCATTCTGATGACAAAACTGAAAAATGACAAGGATAGTAAGACAAAGATATTTACAAAGGATTACATCTGACACATTTATTTCCTTTTCTTGTAAACTGATACATCTATACTGAAGTACATCTGGACGATACTTTTCTCCAGAAGAAATTTAAAAAAGGTCAAATATGGAAACCAAACAACCCTCTAATCGCATTCATCCTTTGCTTGCTACTGCGGCAGTTGCTGTGACGCTGGTATCACTGGTCGGCGTTGCGGCGATGACTGGCTTGTTTCCAAACTCGCAGGGAACGATTGCTCAAACAAATAACGCTGCCATGAGCGCTTCTGCGCCGATGGTGGATAGCAACGGCAAACCAATTTATCCTGCCGATGGGTCAAGGCAAAATCAGAATTCTGGTTCTAACCAGGGTTCATATCAAAACCCGAATCAAAACTCCAATGTTGCACGTCAAAGCGAATCAAATGAGCGTAGTTCTAACGTCGCGGCTGTCTGCGGACATTGCGGTCGCGTTGAGTCCATTATCGCTATCCAGCAACAAGCAAAACCTAGCGGTCTTGGCGTAGCAGCCGGTGCAATTTTGGGCGGCGTGTTAGGTCATCAAGTCGGCAATGGCAATGGCCGAACATTGGCTACCGTAGCTGGTGCCGTCGGCGGCGGTTATGCTGGTAACGAAGTAGAAAAACGCAACAACACCAACACGGTCTATGAAGTAAAAGTCAGAATGGATGACGGTAGTGTTCGTACTTTCCCGCAAAACGGTTGGCGTGTTGGCGATCGCGTTAAAGCGGTTAATGGTTCGCTGCAATCGATGGGTTAATTAGAGTTAATTAGATTTAACTTATTTTCAAATACGCTGAATCAGATGTAAAAAGAGGCGATACCGCTTAGTCGATATCACCTCTTTTTTATTTGTTCCTTATACGTCTGTTACTCTTATTTACCTCACGCGACCAACCGCGACATCCCATTGCTGCATTAATTTACCCGCCTGATCTCTACTCATTTCCGGTAAAAAAGTACGCTCCATTTGCCATAAAGCGGCACACTCTTCCTGATTTTGGTACACCCCTACACCTAGTCCCGCCAAGTACGCTGCGCCTAAGGCCGTCGTTTCGGTTACCTTTGGGCGTACCACTGGAATGCCCAACAAATCGGCTTGAAATTGCAGGAGTAAATTGTTCGCCGCTGCGCCGCCATCCACGCGTAACTCGTTGATCGGCGCTACTGCATCGCGCGTCATCGCTTGCAGCAACACGGTACTTTGGAATGCGATCGATTCTAGCGCTGCGCGAGCAATATGCGCGACCGTAGTGCCGCGACTCAGACCTAAAATTGCCCCCTTGGCCGAGGGTACCCAATAGGGCGCACCCAAGCCAGTGAACGAGGGTACAAACACCACGCCGCCAGAATCCGGCACGGTGGTCGCCAAATCTTCTACATCCGTCGAGTGTTGAATCGCCTTTAAACCGTCACGCAACCACTGCACCACCGCGCCGCCGATGAAGACACTACCTTCTAATGCGTATTGTGCTCTTGCGTCGGTCTGACAGGCGGCCGTGCTGATCAAACCGTTGTGAGAAGTCGCACACACGGAGCCTGTATGCAGCAACATAAAACAACCTGTGCCGTAAGTGTTTTTTGCCATCCCTGCGCTAAAACATGCTTGTCCAAACAGCGCCGATTGCTGGTCACCAGCGATACCAGCAATCGGAACCGGATGATCAAAAATCGTCGCGTCACCAAAACGATGACTAGACGGATGTACGCTAGGCAGCATCGCCCGTGGAATAGTAAAACAAGCCAGTAACTCATCGTCCCATTCCGCACTATGAATATTCCACAGCATCGTGCGTGCCGCATTGCTGACATCGGTCACATGCAGTTGTTGGCCGCTCAGTTGCCACGCCAGCCAGGTGTCTACGGTACCAAACGCCAGCTCTCCGCGCTCTGCTTGCTGACGAGCGTTTGGCACATGATCCAGTATCCATTTCAGCTTGGTCGCAGAAAAATACGGGTCCAGAATTAAGCCGGTTTTTTGCTGTATGCGCTCTGCCCAGCCCTGACTACGCAGCTCGTCACAATAGGCCGCAGTGCGCCGGTCTTGCCAGACGATGGCATTAAAAATAGGCTCACCAGTCCGACGATTCCAGACGATGCTGGTCTCCCGCTGATTGGTAATCCCCAGCGCCGCAATTGCCTTGCTTGTAATACCTGCCGCACTTGCCGTAGCCAATACTTGCTTACAAGTCGCTAATTGGCTGTGCCAAATTTCCATAGCATCATGTTCTACCCAACCAGGCTGAGGGAAAATCTGCCGGAACTCCTGCTGAGCCGACGCAACAATACTTCCGCCTTCATCAAATAAAATACTACGGGAACTGGATGTGCCTTGGTCAAGTGCGAGCAGATAAGTCATGTTGGTATATGGATTGTTTGCTAGAAGGTTTCAGTGTAATTCAGACGCAGGATGTCAGCGGAGTTGGGGATGTTGCGATGCGATAAATAACACTACTCTTTAAATGACGATTTAATATACTCCTAATGTGTATATTAAATCGTCCATATAATCATCGGACAATACGGCATATTTAGTAAAAATTAGGGGGAGTATATTTCAATCGCTTACTCGTCCATTTATCATTGAAGGATCAACCATGTGTTAGCCAAAGTAATCATAAGTTGTGGCCAAATTACACTGATAGCCATATCGTTGAAAAAATTATTTGAAAACTTCGTTTCAACAAAACTATCCAGAACTAAACTAGCCGTACTAAAAAATACGATACTAACCACCCAAAAAATATCCCTATGTACACAGGCTGTCGACAACTACAAATCAGGGATATCAGAGACGATGCCCAAGAAATTTCTTTCCCGGCTTTGGTGATGTACCCGACAGAAGTTCCCGCAATTCCAACCAGTTTTGGCCCCTACTCGATTGATCTGAGTATGGATGCGCCCATCGCCAGCGGACGCTTTCCACTTGTGATCGTATCGCATGGGAATGGCGGTTCGCATTTGTTGTACCGGACGATTTGTACGCATCTGGCGCAGCATGGTTATATCGTGGCGATGCTGGAACATTACGGCAATAACCGTAACAACAATTCGCTAGAAAACACCTACGAAAATCTGGTCAACCGACCACGCCATGTGCGCATGACGATTGATGAAGTCAGTACCTATTCTGTTTTTAACGCTAGCGTAAAAGCAGACAATGTCGCGGTCATCGGACATTCCATCGGCGCTTATACCGCCTTGGCGGTTGCCGGCGGCGAGCCGTGGTCAAAAGACCGGCGCAAGGTGGAGGTAGTCGCTGATACACGCGTCAAAGCATTGGTGTTACTGGCACCCGCAACGCCTTGGTATCTGATGCACGGATCGCTCAGCACAGTGAATATCCCTATCCTGATGCTGACCGGAGAACACGACCAGTACACACCGCCCTGGCATGCGGATCTGGTATCCGACGGCGTTGCCGATCGCGCACTGGTAACCAGACGTGAGATCAAAAACGCGGGACACTTCTCTTTTTTAAGTCCGTTTCCGGCGCACATGAACAGCCCGACATTTCATCCATCCACAGACCCAGAAGGCTTTGATCGTGAGGCGTTTCATCAGACATTGCCGGGTGAAGTGTTGGCGTATCTGGATCGTCATTTAAAAGTGGATTAAGTTTGATAGCCCTTTGAGCATTTTCCTGGATTTGCCCCTCATTTTTGACGTGCTTTTTTAGATCACCGAATTGTCGCCTGAAGCAAGATTGGAGCTAACGAACTGTCTGACAGCCATTGCTGCTGCTGTCGGCACCGCCTGCAACAACAGATGCGGTCCTTTTATATCAACTTGTGTGAGTGTAGGTACGAGCTGCTTGATGTATTTAGATGCGTTGGGAAACACAACATAATCGTCAGTTGCCCTAAGATATAAAAGCGGTATGGAGACCTTTTTGAGTTGTGCGGAATAGTCTACTTCCAACACAGAAGTGAGGCGGATGCGTATAACTTCTGGTGAAACGGTTGCCAGCGCTTGTCGCAACAGGGTGCGTGATTGAGAGCTTGCGTAGCGGCCAAAGAATAGTGGCCACATTAAGTTTAATAATTTTTCTCTAACGGGAAGCAGATTAACTATTGATTTAAATGGGCTAAATATTGAGTGTGGATTTCTAGCAAACGTACAGGAAAGTACTAAGCCAATTAAGCCGTCAGGATTGGATGCCGCAAGTGAAATAGCAATCGGTCCTGAGAACGACTCACCAAGGATGACGAATGGTTTTCCTAACGGTAAATGAGACCGTGCGACTTCTTCTAGTGCTGCATAGTTCAGCAGTTTGTCGGGCGGATATGCGACGACGATGGGATCAAATTCTGCGCCCAGAGCAGCGATAAAGTCTGCAAAGAGCGTTCCTGAACCGTCCATACCCGGTAGTAAAACAATTGAAATCCCCGATTTATTCATCAAAATACAAAGCGATTCTGTCCGATGTCCACGTGGCGACACCTGTACCAAAAAAGTCTGCATCCTCCGTCCAGACGGGACAGCCGATCATCATTGCACAAGCAAGAACTGGCCAGTCGTCTGCGTCTCGTATGGCAATTCTTTATAATGCCTGTGCTTGCAGGCTAGCGTAGAGCTCGAAATCAATTGGCTGAACGATACTCTCTAAGCTCGTTAACACATCCAAGGTTGCTGCGCTCTGAACGCCTCTTTTTTCCAACAGCGATGGGAGATATTTTCGGGCGTCGGCATAAGCTATGTCTGGCGTAAAGAATTTTATTGTGGCGGTATTTTCAAAAATCAATTCCCTGACCCGCTTCCCTAACACAGCACGGATCAATATATTAGCGTCAAGAACAATCGCTTTATTGCTCATCTGATGTTAGTACGAGGCTTTTTTGTTGTACCAGCTTGTTTGCGAGCAGTTTTAAATTCTGTGACCACGCTTTCAATCTTGACATCTTGCGCAGCAAGCAGCTTATCAAGGGCTTTGCTAGCTTTTTTTAATGCCGCTATATTGGCGTCGTCTTGCCCATGGGTCGGAATAAAATAACCAACAGTTTGCCCGTGGCGCGTCACTGCGACAGGGTGACTTGCTGCGATGTATTCTGCCAAATCCGCCCTGAATTCCCGAATACCTACTTTGGTTGTTTCCATGATGTTTGCCTGACTCCGGCTGTTCTACAAAATTTGTGGATCAATGTGTACACATTTTATGTTAAAAGACAGTGCAACGCAATTAGGTAGTACTGGATTGTGATTGCCCCTTAGCCATATTCAAACGTCGCACCAAAGACTGATTTATATCTTTGGTATGGCGATTCCAGCGTTTCATGGTTTGATCTATATCGGCTTGCAATTTTTTTGCAGTAGCTTGATCACCTGTGCTGTAGGCCCAAATTGCATATTCTGCCTGTATCTCAAAACTGCCGAAGCGGCTCATTGCCAGCTCAAATTCTGATGTCGCATCCGCGTTGCGGCCAGCTCCGGCGAATGCGCGGGCGAGTAGCAGGCTGACTTGGGCGGGGCGGAAATTATTGTCTTTGTTGCGGATATCTTCCAGATGGCTGATCGCAGTAGCATGGCGGCCACTCTCGGTGAGTGCACGGGCGGCGCAGTATTTGATTTCCAGATCGGTAGCAAAAGGACCTTTGAGGCAGGCTTCGTAATTGGTTGCGGCTTCTTCTGCGTTACCAGCTTCTAACAAGGCCAGCGCCAGACGCATTTGATTTTGTGCGGTTGGGGTGTACTCAAAGGCGTTGCGTGCTTCGCGCAGTTCTCGGGTCGGATCGAGTGTTTTTGCTGCTACTGCGACTGCTTTTCTGGCACCAAATTCGAGTCGTGAGTTGGGCATGTAAATCGCAAAAAAGTACACGACACTTCCAAGTAGTGGGAAAGAAAAGAGAATTAGCAGCCAGTAGATTTGTTGGCCAGAACGGATCGCATGCACAGCAAAAAACAGCGCGACTAAAACATGTAAACCAATACCAAGAAACGGCATGTTTGCTCCTGTGGGATGAAGAGAATGGGGTGCGTGAAGAAGAAAAATGAGGTAAAAAAATTAAGCTTGGAATTGTACCAATGTTCAAATCAGTTCAATTCTTTTTCTAGGGCAAGTTGCTCACATTCCGTAATCAAACTCCACTTTGCTAATCCGCGTTTTATATGAGGAGTACCATTTTTCTTTACCGATTTTTTGTGCTTCCAGATGGTCGGCGTTGGCTTTCCATTGTTTGATTGATGGCAAATCTGCCCAGTATGAGACGGTAATCCCTACTTCTTCGCGGGCGGATTCTACGCCTAAAAATCCGGGCTGCTGTGCCGCCAGCGCTAACATGTTGTCGGCCATGTCGTTATAACCGTCGTCACCTTCCGTGCGGTTGGAGGTAAAGATCACGGCGTAGTAGGGTGGCTTGGGTGTGTTGGCGATATTGCTCATATTGCTTAGCTCCAGACCTCTCTACCGAAGGTATCGATTTGCGTCATGTATAAGCGCAAGTCCAGTTCGTACTGGTGATATTGCGGTTCCATATGCATGCAGAGTTGGTAGAAGGCTTTGTTGTGGTCTTTTTCTTTGAGGTGCGCTAACTCATGTACGACAATCATTTTTAGAAATTCTTCCGGCACTTGTTTGAACAGAGTGGCGATGCGGATTTCGTGTTTGGATTTGAGTTTATTGCCCTGTACCCGTGAGATAAACGTGTGCTGTCCCAGCGCATGCTGGATGACTTTGATTTTGCTGTCGAAGCAGACTTTGCTGATTTGTTCGCCATTGCGCAGAAACGTACTTTTGACATCTTGTACATATTGGTACAAGGCTTTATCGGTACGGATCTGGTGCGCATTGGCGTATTTTTTTTGCAGAACTCCGGCCAGTTGCTGGCGCTCAATTAAAAGCTTGACCTGATCCTGTATCGGTTGAGGATAAGCTTGTAAATAGTTGAGTTCTTGCTTTTGCATTCGTTAACTTAATGAGTCAAGCCAATGAGGTTTATTGAACGTTCAGCAGTTCAACATCAAAAATCAGGTTGGCGAACGGGGGAATCCGGCCACCGGCGCCGCGTGAGCCATAACCCAGATCTTGCGGAATAATGATGGTGCGTTTGCCGCCGACCTTCATCCCTGCAACACCTAGATCCCAGCCTTTGATGACACGTCCAGCGCCCAGCGGAAAGCTAAACGGGCTGCTGCCGACGGAGCTGTCAAACATCTGGCCGTGTTGCTTGTCGGCCTTTGGGTCGTATAGCCAGCCGCTGTAGTGCACGGTAACGGTGCTGCCACCAAGAGCTTCTTTACCGGTGCCGACAACGGTGTCAATTTTTTTCAGTTCCAGACGGGCTGCTGCGGGAGTTGTAGATGCGGTTGCAGGTGTGCCTGCGCTGGATTGTGCGAATACCGCAGGTGTTGTTGCGCAGGTTAACGCTGCACTGACGGCGATGGTGATAGCGAGTAAGCGAGATGTCATGTCTGGGCTTTCTGTGTGGTGTAAATGAGGATGATTTAAAAAAGGGGCTATGTAGATGCAGATAAGTTGGTGTTTGGTTTAGTCAGGACCGGATGTCGATCCCAGTTTGTTGCGTAGCTTGGCCTCAAACGCGATATCGAGTTTGCTGGCCTTTTTGGGTGCTTGTTTTTGTATGCTGTTGACGAAGGCGACAAATGCGTCCAGCTCTAAAGGTTCGTTCAATTTTTCTGGCACATCGCTGTCATTGGCGAGTGACAAATAAAAGCGGTTATCGGCAGTACTGACCATGGAATAAGGTGCATTATTGCTGCGGTCTTTTAGACGCATTACCGCCGTGGCGGCGCGGGTGGAGCGCAAGCTTGCCATTATCTGGCTCCGTATTTGCGTTGATATTTGTCCATGGTTCCGTCGTTGTCTATCTCTTTGTTAATCGCATTAAATTTGTCGATGCGATGCTGGTCTATTTTGGCATTGCAGAGCATATAAAGTTCAATATTGCGCCATTTGATGGCACGTTCTATATCGTCCCAATAGCCTTGCTGTTGCGCGATGCTCATGCCGTGTTGCTCGGACACGATCCAGTAATCGATGCGACCGTTGATGAGCAGTCGCGGATTATCTTCGTCTTTGGAGGCGAACTCCATTTTGTAGCCTTGGTCTTTTAGCTCCAGGCCGGTAGCCGCGTTTTTGTAGGTACCGATGCTGTAAGTTTTGGCTTCTTCAAAATTTTTGAGATTACGCGAGTCCGGTTTTTTGGCATACAAAACCCAGGCATCGGCGGTGAGCGGGCCAACCCATTTGAACAGAGGTTCGCGCTCTGCTGTGCGGCGAAAACCAAACAGGCAGGTATTATTTTCGGTCAGCGCTGCCTGGTAGCCACGTGCTAAAGAAGTGCTGATCAGGATAGGTGTCTCTTTGGCGCGGCGCATGATCTCGACTACTTTGTCGGTCAGCGAACCTTTGATCTGATTGGTTTTGGGATCGGTGTGGGTGAACGGTGCGTATTCTTGAATGTAGAGACGGATGGTTTCTGCTTCCGCCACATTGGGCAAGCTTAAGCTCATGCTCAAGCTGATCAGCAAGCTGAAAACCAGACTTGAATGCAGACTAAATATACGGGTGCAGTGAATCACATTCTGTTTAAACACAAGACGTCCTGATTGGGAGGCTGTAATAGTAGCTGTAACGGTAGTTGAAATAGTGGTTGAAACAACGACGTGACCCACAGCTAAACGATAAAGCGGAAGTATTAACCACCGCATCGGTTGAGTCTAAACGCTTGCAGGTTTAGGTGCAAGAAGCTCTGTAATACCAGTTCAGGTTGGTAAGCCAATTTGTGGCGAATATATTTCTGGCCTGCACAGCGCGAATAAATATACTCGCCCTATGTATATATTAGGTGCCCATATAATCATTAGGCAATAGGAATAATTGTTGAAAAAAATGGGGGAGTATATGGATTTTTGCTGCTGTCGGCACAATTAATCTGATCTTCAGCATCATAAATATCCACGGCTCCGGCTTGGTCTTATCCCTACTCCAGACCCCAGCACAATTTCAGCAAGGCGAACACGGCCGCGATGCTGGCTTCGTTTTGTCGCTTTTCCAGGCAGATAAAACTCAGTTCGGTCGATAAGCTAACGGCGTCGGCGATGACTAGTCCGTGGGCGTGCGCTTCCCGGATTGCGATGGAGTCGCGCAACAGACTAAGGCCAACGCCGGACTTCACCAGATCGAGCATCGAGGGCTCCTGATCGACCAGTGCGACTTTGTTAGGCGTAATGTGGTGCTCGGCAAAAACTTTGGTCAGCAGGCGATTGTGGGCGGATTCTGGCGGTGTCCAGATCCAGGGTAATTGCGCCAGCGCGGCCCAGTCTTTGCCTGCGACCCTTTTTTTCCAGCCGCTGGGGGCTACAACACGGTAGGTGAAGCTAGTCAGGCTGAGTGTGTGATAACGGGTTTTGCCGTCGTCCGGTGCTTGCCCCAGATAAAAGCCGACGTCCAGCGTGCCAGCGCGTAGTTGCTGCAACATGGAGCCGGACATGCCATGTTGTAATTTGGTGGACAGCTGAGGATACGTTTCTACCAATCGCTTGAGGAACACGCCTAGACGAGTAAATTCCGGATCGAGGATAGTGCCGATTGCTAGCTCACCGGACAGCGTGGAGTGCAGACTGTCTGCTGCTTGTTTGAATTCTGCCATGCTAGCCAGCACCCGTTCGGCATGCGCCAGCAGCTTTGCGCCGTCGTTACTTAATGTCATGCCGTTGGCGCTACGGTTGAGTAATTGCAAGCCCAGACTTTGCTGCAAGGATTTGATCTGCAGGCTGACGGCTGGCTGTGTGACATGCAGTCGTTCTGCTGCTCGCGTCAGGTTGCCCTCTTTGGCGACGGTGACGAAGGCTTTGAGTTGAGTGATGTCCACAGTGGTTACCTCATTATTAGCATTACTTATATTGAGCTTGATAATAACTCATTGGATTCTCCCATTCTATAGAGTTAGTCTCTATGAACTTTATAAAATCACCTCAAAGGTTTGCTTATGTCTGCTTTGAATTCTCCGGCCTCCGCTGCCGCTATTACTCCGGTTACGCATTTTATTCATGGCGGTCTGCATCATTCAAGCGGTGAGCGTTGGCAAGATGTGTTTAATCCGGCAACGGGCGCGGTGACTGCCAAGGTGGCACTGGCAACGATGGATGATGTGAATGCCGCCGTTGCTGCTGCCAAAGCGGCTGCACCGGGTTGGGCCGAGACAGCGCCTTTGAAGCGGGCGCGGGTGATGTTTAAGTTCAAGCAGCTGCTCGACCAATACCATACACAAATTGCGACTATGATCACGCAAGAGCACGGCAAGGTGCTGTCGGATGCGATGGGTGAAGTGACCCGTGGAATCGAGATCGTGGAATTTGCCTGCGGCATGCCACAACTCTTGAAGACGCAATTCTCCGACAACATCGGCGGCGGGATCGACAACTACAACCTGCGTCAACCTCTGGGCGTGACTGCCGGGATCACGCCATTTAACTTCCCGTTCATGGTACCAATGTGGATGGCGCCGCTGGCGATTGCGACTGGCAATACCTTTATTTTAAAGCCGTCAGAACGTGATCCTTCCTGTTCTTTATTGATCGCCGATTTACTCAAGCAAGCTGGTTTGCCGGATGGTGTTTTTAATGTATTGCAGGGTGACAAACTGGCGGTTGATGGCTTGTTGCAGCATCCCGATGTGTCGGCCATTTCCTTCGTCGGTTCAACCCCGATTGCAGAATATATTTACAGCGAAGGCACGCGCATGGGCAAGCGGGTGCAAGCGCTGGGCGGGGCAAAAAATCATTTGGTCGTCATGCCGGACGCGAACCTCGATCAGGCGGTAGATGCCTTGATGGGCGCGGCTTATGGCTCGGCCGGTGAACGCTGCATGGCGATTTCTGTCGCCGTCGCCGTGGGTGACGTGGCGGACAAACTGGTCGACGCTTTAGTCCCGCGTGTGAAGGCACTGATCGTCAAAAACGGCATGGAAGCCGATGCGGAAATGGGACCGGTCGTGACGGCAATCCATAAGGCAAAAATTGAAGGCTATATTGCTGACGGTATCGCCGAAGGTGCAACGATGTTAGTCGACGGTCGCGGCCTGACGGTGCCGGGACACGAAGGTGGTTTCTTCCTTGGCGGTACGCTGTTTGATCATGTCAAAGAGGGCATGAAAATTCATCGTGAAGAGATTTTTGGGCCTGTGTTGTGCGTGGTGCGGGTACCGGATTTTGCCAGCGCTGTCGAGCTGATTAACCGTCACGAATTTGGCAACGGCGTGTCGCTGTTCACTTCGGACGGCAATACGGCGCGTGAATTTTCACGCAGGATTCAGGTTGGTATGGTGGGAATTAACGTACCGATTCCAGTGCCGATGGCGTGGCATTCTTTTGGTGGCTGGAAGCGCTCGTTGTTTGGCGATCAGCATGCCTATGGCGAAGAAGGCATCCGCTTCTATACTCGCTACAAATCGATCATGCAGCGTTGGCC
This sequence comes from Undibacterium sp. GrIS 1.2, assembly GCF_040544435.1. NCBI lineage: Bacteria > Pseudomonadati > Pseudomonadota > Betaproteobacteria > Burkholderiales > Oxalobacteraceae > Undibacterium > Undibacterium sp. GrIS 1.2. The sequence continues at coordinate 25,667 of NZ_JBEONP010000031.1, read as the reverse complement.
TGACAGCATAGCCAAAGGGGCAGAATTTACTATGCCGGTAGCAAAATAAAAGGGAGGTTCAATAAACCACATAATCGGGCGCATCGCGTTGTTGCAAAGCCTCGCAATACCGACGTATTGCTACGTTTTGCGCCTAGCGCTGCATCCCGATTAAATGGTTTTTGAACTTCTTAGATTAATTTTTTAGGGAGTATCACTATTAAAATCCTAATTGTCTAGAGAATCATTGGACAATAAGGCGTGTGATGCTGATACTCTTAACCAGTATATAAAAATAAGAATGACGCAAGGAGACTGGCGTGAGTTTTAAACTACAAGGAATTTGTCCTCATCCGATTATTCAGGGGCCGATGGCGGGTGGTGCTTCTACTCCCGATCTGGTGGCCGCGGTATCCAATGCTGGTGGCTTGGGTTCGCTGGCAGGCGGCATGTTGTCACCCGTGGCGATTATTGAGCATGCCGAGCTGATACGGCAACGAACCGACCGACCTTTCGCCATCAATTTGTTTGTACAAGACACGCCGACGCCATCGGAGCAAGAGATCGCCTCAGCCAGTGAGCTTTTAAAACCAATCTGGTCAGAATTTGGCTGGGATAAATTACCCTTGCCAGCGCGTTGGTGCGAAGATTTTGAAGCGCAATTGCAAGCCTTGATTATTGCGCGTCCTGCGGTGGCTAGTTTTACTTTTGGTATTTTGCAGCCCTCGCATCTGCGTTGTTTGCATGAAGCGGGGATTGCCGTGATTGGTACCGCAACCAATGTGCAAGAAGCGCTGGCCTGGCAAAGCTTGGGTGCCGATGCGGTTTGCTTGTCTGGAACAGAGGCAGGTGGGCATCGCGGGACATTTATCGGTGCGCAGGAAGATGCCACGCTGACTACCATGGAATTATTGGTGCAAGCGAAGCCGCATTTGCGCATCGCCACCATCGTGGCGGGCAATATCATGGCTGGTGCAGATATCGCCGCTGCTTTAACTGCTGGGGCAGATGCAGTGCAGATGGGAACGGCATTTTTAGTCACGCACGAGTCTGGGATTCATCCTGCGTATAAACAGAAATTGCTAGATGTTGGCAAAAGTACGACTGTAAACATGAGCGTGAATACGAGCGTGAATACGAGCCCAAACAAAACTGCAGATGCCACCCGCCAGACCCGCGCTTTTTCAGGGCGGATGGCACGCGGTCTGGATAACCGTTTTATGCAAATCATGCAGGATGCCGCCGCGCAAGTACCTGCTTATCCTATACAAAATGCACTGACTGCCAGCATCCGTGCGCATGCGGGCAAGATCAACGATACCGGCCTGATGTCGCTATGGGGGGGACAAGGTGTGCATCGTGCGCGTGGCATGCCGGCGGCAGAGTTAATGCGTGTCTTACTGGAAGAACTGCATGCGGAAATGAATACAAAAATGCCTGCCGCAATGCCTGCGCGAGTGAAGGTCGGAAGCAGCTGATCTCCACCAGCGCCATCTACAAAATAAACCACTTTAAGCCAGATCACCTTACATCAGAAAACACCACCTACTTTATGGACTCAGCAGGCACATACGACTACATTATTATCGGCGCAGGTTCGGCAGGCTGCGTGCTGGCCAACCGCTTATCGCGTGATCAGAGTAAAGAGGTTTTGCTACTGGAGGCGGGTGGTAAAGACGATTACATCTGGATTCATATTCCGGTCGGCTACCTTTACTGCATTAACAATCCGCGCACCGACTGGATGTTTCGCACCGAGGCAGAACCGGGCTTGAATGGTCGCAGCTTGATTTATCCCCGCGGCAAAGTACTGGGTGGTTGCTCATCGATTAACGGCATGATTTATATGCGGGGACAAGAGCAGGATTATCAGCGCTGGGCAGAACATAGCGGCGACGCTAGCTGGCGCTGGGAGCATGTCTTACCGCTATTTAAACAAAGCGAAGACCATTACGGTGGCATGACTGCGATGCATGGTGCTGGTGGCGAATGGCGGGTAGAAAAGCAGAGGTTGTCGTGGGAAATTCTGGACGCTTTCCGTGAGGCGGCATCACAAGTCGGGATTCCTAAGTCAGACGATTTTAATCGTGGCGACAACGACGGCTGTGGCTATTTTGATGTGAATCAAAAACGCGGCGTGCGCTGGAATGCGTCTAAGGCGTTTTTGAAACCGGCATCTGGACGCGGCAATCTGACCATCATGACGGGCTGTCAGGTCAAGCGCTTAAAAATCACGGCGACAGACAATGGCAAGGTTTGTACCGGTGTGGAATTTGTCGGTGGCGGTAAAGAGTGGTCGGCAGAATCCACCCGTGTGACGATTTTATCGGCGGGCGCAATTGGTTCGCCCGCAATATTGCAGCAGTCCGGCATCGGCAATGCGGCGCATTTACAACAAGTTGGCGTGACGGTCGTGCATGATTTGCCAGGTGTGGGAGAAAACTTGCAGGACCATTTACAGATTCGGTCTGCCTTTAAAATCAGCGGCGCAAAAACCCTGAATATGATGGCCAATAGTTGGCTAGGTAAGGCGAGCATAGGATTGGAATATCTGTTGAAGCAAAGCGGGCCTATGTCGATGGCGCCATCGCAGTTAGGCGCTTTTACCCGCTCTGATGCCACGCAAGCCAGCCCTAATTTGCAATACCATGTGCAACCATTGACGTTGGAAAAATTTGGCGATCCTCTGCATTCATTTCCAGCGTTCACCGCCAGCGTCTGCAACTTGCGCCCTACTTCGCGCGGCCATGTGCGTATCGCTAGTGCTGATCCGTTGGCAGCACCCAAGATTACACCTAACTATCTGAGTACTCCGGAGGACAGAAAGATTGCGGCTGATTCACTCACGCTGACCCGCAAAATTGTCGCCGCACCGGCCTTACAAAAATACGCGCCAGAAGAAATGAAGCCGGGTGCTCAGTTCCGTACTGAGGAAGAACTCGCCAGTGCAGCGGGTGACATCGGCACCACGATTTTTCATCCGGTGGGGACTTGTAAAATGGGGCGTGAGGATGATAATAATGCGGTAGTAGATAGTGAGCTACGGGTGTTCGGCGTGCGTGGTCTGCGGGTAGTAGATGCCTCTATCATGCCGACGATTACTTCTGGCAATACCAACTCGCCGACCATGATGATTGCGGAAAAAGCGGCGGCGATGATCGTTGCGGAGCATGCTAAAAAGAGTTCGTAGTTAGCATTAAATAGCGTCGTGTTTTAGACACTTTTTTAACCAGTTTATGTGTTTTAATGTTTGGCGCTGTTGTTAAAATTCACCGTGGTTACTACGTACAGTAGTTATACCGTATTGTTGAAATCTTACAGCGATGTGTACTATCCAAAAACAATAAAAATGCCCTCTGGTACCAATTTATAGAATAGCCAGAAGGGATGTCACGCAAAAGTTCGTAACGAAACTACGCAGGCAACAAGGAGACCAGATGACTAATGTCATCCTAGAGACAAAACACTTGACCAAAGAGTTCAAGGGATTTACCGCAGTGAGCGATGTTAACCTGCAAGTGCAGCGTGGACACATTCATGCATTGATCGGCCCCAACGGTGCTGGCAAGACAACCTGTTTTAACTTATTGACCAAATTTCTGGTGCCGACATCGGGTCAGATCTTGTTCAATGGTCGTGACATCACCGCCGCCAAACCGGCGCAAATTGCGCGTCAGGGAATTATTCGCTCATTCCAGATTTCTGCCGTTTTCCCGCACTTAAGTGTGATGGAAAACGTGCGTATCGGCTTACAGCGCAATCTTGGCACTTCCTTTCATTTTTGGAAAAGCGGCGGCAGTTTGTCACGTTTGAACGATAAGGCAATGGAGTTGCTGGCGCAGGTCGATCTGACGGAATTTGCCGATACGATTACGGTGGATTTGCCATACGGTCGTAAGCGCGCGCTGGAGATCGCTACTACCTTGGCGATGGAGCCGGAAATGATGCTGCTGGACGAGCCGACTCAAGGGATGGGACATGAAGACGTGCATCGTGTCACCGAGCTCATCAAAAAAGTCTCTGCCGGTCGCACCATTCTGATGGTGGAACACAACATGAGTGTCGTATCCGGTATCTGTGACAAGATTTCTGTTCTGCAGCGCGGTGCGATGTTGGCAGAAGGTAGTTATGACGAAGTGTCAAAAAATCCAAAAGTGATGGAAGCATATATGGGCAGCACTGCGGGCGAACTGGAAGGAGCGCACGCATGACGACCGCTACTGTAACTACTGCTGCGCCTTTCAAGACAAGCAATCCCGCGATCACACCAGCACTGCAAATCAGCAATTTGCAAGCCTGGTATGGTGAGTCACATATTCTGCATGATGTGAACTTGGTCGTAAATCCGGGTGAGGTCGTTACCTTGTTAGGTCGCAATGGCGCAGGCCGTACGACGACAATGCGTGCCATTATGGGCCTGACCGGCGCACGCAAAGGCTCAATCAAAATCAACGGCGTTGAAGCGATTCATTTACCGATTTATAAAGTAGCGCATCTGGGCGTCGGTTATTGCCCGGAAGAGCGGGGGATTTTTTCTTCGTTATCCACTGAAGAGAACTTGATGCTGCCGCCTTCCGTGTCGAGCAAAGACCAGGGGATGTCGATTGCCGAGATTTATGAGATGTTTCCTAATCTGGCAGAGCGTAAAAACAGTCAGGGGACACGTTTATCCGGTGGTGAACAGCAGATGCTGGCGGTTGCACGTATCTTGCGCACGGGCGCACGCCTGCTGTTGCTGGATGAGATTTCTGAAGGTTTGGCACCGGTCATTGTGCAAACCTTAGCTCGTATGATTAAAACGTTGAAGGCGAAGGGTTATACGATCGTGATGGTCGAACAGAACTTCCGCTTTGCTGCGCCGCTCGCCGATCGCTTTTACGTGATGGAGCATGGACAGATTGTCGAGACATTTGCCGCCTCAGAGCTGAAAGAGAAGATGTCAGTTTTAAACGAATTGCTGGGTGTATAAGTTTTAATCTGTGTTTTAAGTTGTATTTTTGGTGATGTGATGTTGATTTTGCTGGTAATTGTTAGTGCTCGAAAATGGATACTGTCGGATACAAATATTCGGGTATAAATTTAAAAAAAATGATTGGAGAAGACACATGAAAACAAAATTCAAAATAGCGGCGCTGGCGGTTTCTGCGGCAATGGCAAGTCTGTCAGGTACAGCATCTGCCCAGATTTCTGGTGATACAGTCAAGATTGGTTTTATTACGGACTTATCGGGTTTGTATTCTGATATCGACGGCCCAGGCGGTGTAGAAGCGATCAAGATGGCAATCGCTGATTTCGGCGGCACGGTATTAGGTAAAAAGATTGAGTTGGTCACTGCCGATCACCAAAACAAAGCCGATATCGCAGCGAGCAAAGCACGTGAATGGTTTGATCGTGATGGCGTCGACATGCTGATCGCAGGTACTAACTCTGGTACTAATTTGGCGATGTCGAAAGTCGCACTGGAAAAGAAAAAGCCTTTGATCTCCATCGGCGGCGGCACAGCTCGTCTGACCAATGAAGAATGCACCCCGTACACGATTCACTATGCATATGACACGGTCGCGTTGGCTAAAGGTACGGGTTCTGCGGTGGTTAAACAGGGTGGCAAAAGCTGGTTTTTCCTGACCGCCGATTACGCCTTCGGTGCGTCGCTGGAAGGTGATACTACTGCTGTGGTCAAAGCCAGTGGCGGTACTGTGGTTGGTGCGGTTCGCCATCCTTTGTCGGCTTCGGATTTCTCTTCTTTCTTATTGCAGGCGCAGGCGTCTAAAGCGCAAATTCTGGGTTTAGCAAATGCCGGTGGCGATACCATCAATGCGATTAAAGCCGCGAATGAATTTGGTATCACTAAAACCATGAAGCTGGCAGGTTTGCTGATGTTTATCAATGATGTGCATTCGCTGACATTGAAGGCAACGCAAGGCATGTATCTGACGGATAGCTGGTATTGGGATTCAAACGAAGAGACCCGTGCCTGGGCGCGTCGTTATTTTGGCAAAATGAAAAAGATGCCGTCCAGTCTGCAAGCAGCTGATTATTCCGCCACGATCCAATATCTGAACGCGGTAAAAGCGGCAGGTTCTGACGATACTGATAAAGTATTGGCCAAATTGCGTGCGACTAAGATCAACGATATGTACGCCAAAAATGGATCGATCCGCGGTGATGGCAGCATGATTCATGACATGTATCTGATGCAGGTAAAAGCGCAGGCTGATTCCAAGTATCCATGGGATTACTACAAAGTGGTACAGACAATTCCTGGTGACCAGGCATTTACGACCAAAGCAGAAAGTAAGTGCACTGCCTGGAAATAAGTTTGAAATAAACAATAATCAGCTTCAATCGTGAGGCGCTGACTGACTAGTCAGCGCTTCTTACCGATTTCACTCTTGCCCTTTTGGGCATCTTTTTCTGAATGCCATGGAAATATTTGGTATACCGCTGCAAGCGATGCTGAGCCAACTGTTGCTGGGATTGGTGAATGGCTCTTTTTACGCCATGTTGTCACTCGGTCTGGCCGTGATTTTTGGTCTGTTAAACGTGATCAATTTTGCTCACGGGGCTTTGTACATGATGGGTGCTTTTCTTGCCTGGATGGGTATGAATTACTTCGGGATTAATTACTGGGTCATGCTGATTGCCGCCCCTTTGTTAGTTGGCCTGTTTGGTGTCGTGATCGAAAAAACCATGCTGCGTTGGTTATATAAGTTAGATCATTTGTATGGGCTGCTGTTGACCTTTGGCCTGACCCTGTTGCTGGAAGGTTTGTTCCGCTCGTTTTATGGCGTGTCTGGTCAGCCGTATTCTGTTCCTGATGCGCTGGCAGGAGCGACTGATCTGGGCTTTATGATTTTGCCGAATTATCGCGCCTGGGTAGTGTTGGCGTCGCTCGTCGTCTGTTTCGCGACCTGGTTTGTGATTGAAAAAACCAAGTTAGGTGCTTACCTGCGTGCTGGTACCGAGAACCCGAAACTGGTTGAGGCCTTTGGCGTGAATGTGCCGTTGATGGTCACTTTGACTTACGGCTTCGGCGTAGCACTGGCTGCCTTTGCTGGCGTGCTGGCAGCACCGGTGATCCAAGTTTCACCCCTGATGGGATCGAATCTGATTATCACGGTGTTTGCCGTGGTCGTGATTGGTGGCATGGGCTCGATCCTGGGTTCTATCCTCACTGGTCTGGGCTTGGGTGTGATCGAAGGTTTGACCCGCGTGTTTTATCCCGAACTGTCTGCCACCGTGGTGTTTATCGTGATGGCGATTGTGCTGATGATCCGGCCTGCCGGTTTGTTCGGCAAAGAGAAATGATTGAGGAGCTAAACGCATAATGAATAAAAAAATTGGTTACAGTTTGGCCTTCGTACTGTTGCTCGCCGCACCCTTTGTCGTCTACCCCGTGTTCTTGATGAAGCTACTTTGCTTCGCCTTGTTTGCCTGTGCGTTCAATTTATTGATCGGGTTCACGGGTTTGCTCTCGTTTGGTCATGCCGCATTTTTTGGTGGCGCTGGCTACATGGTGGGTTGGCTGTTAAAGACTGCTGGATTGCCGGTCGAGGCGGGTTTGTTATTGGCGACGGCGGGTGCGGCTCTGATCGGTTTGGTGATGGGCAGTCTGGCGATTCGCCGGCAGGGTATTTACTTCACGATGATTACACTGGCGCTGGCACAGATGCTGTACTTCGTCTTCTTACAAGCCAAGTTCACCGGTGGCGAGGATGGCTTGCAAGGCGTACCGCGCGGACAGCTATTAGGCTTTATTGATTTGAGTTCAGACCTCAGACTGTATTACCTCGTACTGGCAATTGTGATTGGCGGCTTTGCCATCATCGTGCGCACGATCAGCTCCCCGTTCGGGCAGGTGTTGAAAGCCGTGAAAGAGAACGAGCCACGCGCGGTGTCGCTGGGTTACGACGTCGATAAATACAAGTTGCTGGCATTTGTCCTCTCCGCTGCACTGTCTGGACTGGCAGGTGCGACAAATACGCTGGTACAGGGTTTTGAGACGCTGACCGACGTGCATTGGACTATGTCGGGTCTGGTCGTATTAATGACGCTGGTGGGCGGTTTAGGCACCTTGGTGGGCCCTATCGTCGGTGCAGTGATCATTATCGCTTTAGAAAACAAGTTAGGCGACCTCGGTGAGTGGCTGGCAAATGCGACTACGATAGAATGGTTTCGTTCTATCGGCGATTCGGTCACGATTGTCACTGGCTTGATCTTCATCATTTGCGTACTCGCATTTCGGCGCGGGATTGTCGGAGAACTGGGAGCATGGCTGGCGCGCTCGGGTAAGGCGAAAGTCAGTTAAGCTGAATTAGGTACGGTTTTGATCAATGAAAAAGCCCCGACGAGATGCGGGGCTTTTTTGTTCCAATCTCAAGCTGAAATTCATATACTCCCCAATTATTTTTTTAAATATGCCTTACTGTCCAATAATTATATGGACACTGAATATATACATAGTGAGAGTATATGTTCAGTGTATTGCTACGATATAACTAGTTTGGGCGGGCAGATACTTGGATAAATGGGGATTTGAAATTCAAGGTTTGTTAAAGTAGCAGCGCGCTTTGTCTGATAAGTTTAAGATGCCAAGTCTCTAAAAAAGAAATTCTTTATGCCACATCCCACCCCGTTAGCCAGTTTCACCGCAGGCGCACGCGACACCATTCCAATGCTGTTGGGCGCGGCGCCATTTGGTATGATTTTTGGTGCTTTGGTCGCTACTGCGCAGATGCATGCATGGCAAGGGCAGTTGATGTCGCTTGCTGTGTTTGCAGGGTCGAGTCAGTTTATTGCGGTCGGTTTGATCGCCAGCAGTACTGGTTTTCTGGTGATCTGGCTCGCGACCTTTATTGTTAACTTGCGGCATATGCTGTATGCCGCAACTTTGTTGCCGCATGTGCGTCATCTTTCTAAGAGCTGGCGCTGGTTGTTGGGATGTTTGCTGACGGATGAAACCTTCGCCGTGGTGGATCGCTATTACCGGGAACATCCGAATACGCAATTGGGGCATTGGTACTTTCTGGGTTCGGGTTTGGCGATGTATGGTAATTGGCAGTGTTGGACCCTGGTGGGTTTATTGTTTGGTGCGATTTTCCCGCAATTGCAAACTTTGGGTCTGGACTTTGCGATGGTAGCGACTTTTATTGCGATTATTGTTCCGCAGCTAGTTCGCTTGCCGCATTTTGTTGCGGCGCTTGCTGCTGGTACTGCGGCTTATCTGCTGCAAGATTTGCCGTACAAGTTGGGCTTGCTGGTGGCCATTGCGGTGGGCGTTAGCATTGGTTTGCTAGCGTCCCACTGGTCCTCTAACAAGGCCGGCAATAAAAATACCAGCGCGGAGAAGGTATGAATATCACCTTGATTATTATCGGTATGGCGGTGATTACCTGCCTAATTAAAGCGATTATTTTTGTGATGGGCGATAGGGTGGCGTTTTCTCCTTTGCTGAAAAAAGCCTTGGCCTTTGTTCCCGTCACTGTTCTCACAGCGATTATTGTCCCGATGGTTTTGTCGCCGCATGGGCAGGGTTTGGAATTAAATTGGCGCAATCCACAACTGATCGGCGCGCTCGCTGCCATCGTCGTTTGTGTAGCAACGCGCCGTCAGATACCGACGATCTTTATCGGTTTGCTGGTGTTTTTTGGCTGGCAGTTGGCTGGTAGTTTCTAGGGAATTTCTAACACTCTGTTCAGTAATAATATGGTCGGCGGTTTCAAAACGATGTCCCAATGAGTACATCGCTTTGCCCCGCCTTGACAACCTACAAAGCGGCGGCGTAAATTGCCCGAGCATCTTCCCTCGATACTTCTCTTGGATTGTTCCTTAGCAGCCGTGTCTGCAACATCGCGTCGCTGGCCAGTTGATCCAAATCTTTCTCAGTGACACCGACTTGTCTGAGTTGTGTTTCGATCCCGACCCGATTGGCGAGTGCTTCCATGGCGGTGATTAGAGCATTGCTAAGGGCTTCTTCGCTACCTTGTGCTGTTGGGGCAATGATGCTGGCAAGTTCTGCATATTGCCTTGCAGCGGTCGGTGCATTAAAACGTAAGACGTGCGGTAGTACCAGCGAATTGGATAACCCATGTGGTACATGAAAGATGCCGCCAATCGGGTAGGCGAGGGCATGTACTGCTGCGCACGGCGCGTTCGCAAAGCATTGTCCCGCCAGCATCGCGCCTAGCAACATCGCTTGTCTGGCCGCGAGATTGCTGCCATTGGTGCAGGCTTCGTCAATACTCGTCCAGAGCAAACTTAAAGCCTGACGCGCTAGCATATCGGATAAGGCATTTTTCTTGTGCTTGGTGGTATAGGCTTCGATCGCGTGCACCATCGCGTCAATTCCGGTGGCCGCTGTGATTTTTGGTGGTAGGTCAACGGTGAGCTCAGCGTCAAGGATAGCGATGTCGGCATATAACTGTGGTGATACCACACCCATTTTGGTCGTTGCGCCTGTGGTGACGATAGAGATTGGCGTGACTTCGGATCCTGTCCCTGCAGTGGTTGGTATCAATATTAGAGGCAGGCGTTTGCCTCTGACATTGCCGATGCCGTACATGCTGCTTAGCGGTTGATCACTGCCTGATAGAACCGCGATTAGTTTGGCGACATCCATGGAACTACCGCCACCGAAGCCGATGACCAATTCTATCTCTTGTTGTTTGGCGCTTTCCACCGCTTGATGGACTACGACTTCTGGCGGATCGGCAATGACATCCGAGAAAACGCTGACATGGCATTGGTGCTGTTCTAAGTTCGCTATTGCCGGAGTGATCAGACCCGTTTTAAGAAAACCAGCATCTGTGACAATGAGCACTCGTTTTATCTCTGGATAATGCTGTTTGACGATATCGCCAAATTGTTTGGCCGCACCAATTTGGCTGATGATGTAGGGTACGGTACGAAAATCAAAATTATTCATGTTCTGGCTCTCCTTGTAATCCTTATTGTAGCAAGTCTTGCTATGCTGTCAGGCTGAATAGATTTCAACGTTATAAGCTCTGCGTCGGGATTTGCCGGGCGCTAAATCTAAGTGTAATAGTTTGATTTTCGCCTTTATGAGCGATTGTTGTCCTTGCTGATTTGCTTCACCTTTCCCATAAAATTAATAATATGACAGACATATTGATACTTGCTTGCGCCGCTTATTTTGCTGGTTTAGTTGATGCGGTAGTGGGTGGTGGTGGTTTGATACAAGTACCTGCCTTATTTTCAGTAATGCCAAATGTTGCACCAGCAACCTTGTTGGGAACCAATAAATTAGCAGGTATTTGGGGAACGACAGTCGCGGCGAGAAATTATGCGAAAGCGGTGAAGGTGCGTTGGGCGATGGTGTTACCTGCGGCATTCACAGCTTTTTTTCTGGCGTTTTTGGGCGCTTTTACTGTTACTCATATACTGCCTACTTATTTGCGTAAAGCCTTACCGCTTATTTTGATCGCCGTCGCGGTGTATACATTTAAGAAAAAAGACTTCGGCAGCAACCACGCTCCAACTTTTGCGCATAACAAAGAACTTTGGATGGCAATGTTAGTCGGCGGCGGTATTGGGTTTTATGATGGTTTTTTCGGTCCTGGTACCGGTAGCTTTTTAATGTTTTTATTCGTCCGTTTTTTTGGATACGACTTCTTGAGCGCATCTGCAGTCGTCAAAATTATTAATGTTGCGTGCAATGCGGCAGCTCTGTTGTGGTTTGGTTACAGCGGACACGTTATTTGGCAGACAGGGTTAGCCATGGCGGTTTGCGGAGTGTTAGGATCATTGTCGGGTAGCCAGATGGCAATTAAATATGGCAGTGGTTTCGTCCGGAAAGTGTTTTTGGTCGTAGTTTTGGCGTTGATTTGCAAAACCACTTACGACGGCTTTATCAAGTAGCTGTAATTTTGAGGTTCAGTATATGTTTTGATGCATATGTCCGAAAGCAATGTAGTTAATTAAATAATACTAAATTTGTTTCACGTGAAACAAAACAAAAAAAGGGACGGACGTGGCATATCAAGATATGGTGATATTTCAGCGAACAGATTTAGGTAGAGCAGAAATTCGTGACAAAAGACATGGATTGACTCAGAGCGAACGCTTGGTGTTAATCATTGTTGATGGCGTCAGCTCGTATGGGCAGTTGCGTGTAAAGCTCAAGAGCTTGGTGAAGGAACGGTTTGATCGCGCTTTACGCAGTCTCTCTGATAAAGGCTTACTGTATGAAGTAATGTTTCCCTTGGATAATCAGGTTCCTGATTTTGTCGAAGCCGATGCGATGGATCGTTTTCTCCGCCAGGAAGATTCTGATCCTGTTTCAGTGATTGCTTATCAGCCAGAGGAGGAGTTATCTAATAGTATCTTGCGTGCTGACGGGCTGATTGCTAATAGCGATGTACAAGAAGTTATATCTGTCGATCCTTATCCTAGTTTGATCATGAATACGATAGATAGACTGGAAGAGCCTGTCATCTACACTAAAGATAAAGTCGTTAAATCGATTAATATTCACGAGCCGGTTGCTGAGACCATAGAAGTAGATTTCTATTTGCCGCTGGAGATTCAAGAAGAAGTTCCTGTTATTGTAGCTCCGATATTTGCGTCAACAGATACTTTGGCTGAGCCAAAAGTGTCATCTGTTGCTCCTGTGAAGGCCAGGTCGCGACCGGAATCTATTTCTAGTGTGAAGCTTGAGGCTGTAGCTTCTCCGCTCAATGAAGCAAAAGCTGCTTCAAAAGCAAATGTAAAACCGACTGTCAGAGATGACGGCAATCCTATTACGCAGGTAGTGGTCCCGCAGTCTGATGCAAAGACGCGTACTAAGCTGGTTCAAAAATTCCCTGAACCTAAACCGCCTAAGCTAGCACCTTTAAAGAGGAAGAAAACTTGGGTAGATTATCTGGATTCTCGTTATTCCTTGCTGTTATTGGTTCTGGGTATGGCACTAGCGTTTATGCCTGCATTGGTTAGATTGTTCAAGTAAGACAGTTAATAGAGGCAGAGGATTAGAGTTTTGCCCTGGCTAAGTATCCATTGTTTCACGTGAAACACCCTGATGTCGGCTATTGAAATTATTGATGAGCGCAGTTTTTCATTAAAAACCCTCTATAATCGTGCCTCTCCAAGAAATCCAAAAGTAGAAATATCCTATGTTTTATCCTAAAGAATTCGATGTGATCGTAGTTGGCGGCGGCCATGCTGGTACTGAGGCCGCACTTGCCTCCGCACGCATGGGGCAGAAAACGCTTCTACTTTCGCATAATATTGAAACGCTCGGCCAGATGTCGTGTAATCCTTCAATAGGTGGCATAGGAAAAGGGCACTTGGTCAAAGAAGTGGATGCCATGGGTGGCGCGATGGCGATTGCCACCGATGAGGCTGGTATCCAATTCCGTATTCTAAATTCGTCCAAAGGCCCGGCAGTACGCGCTACAAGGGCGCAAGCTGACCGTATTTTGTACAAGCAAGCGATCCGCAGCCGCCTTGAAAATCAGACTAACCTTTGGCTGTTTCAGCAAGCGGTAGATGACTTATTGGTAGAGGGTGACCGTGTCGTCGGTGCCGTAACACAGGTTGGTATTCAGTTTCGTAGCCGCTCTGTTGTGTTGACCGCAGGTACTTTCCTTGATGGGAAGATCCACGTTGGCCTGAATAATTATTCGGCAGGGCGTGCCGGTGATCCTCCTGCGATCTCTTTATCGACCCGCTTAAAAGAACTCGCCTTGCCGCAAGGCCGTTTGAAAACTGGTACGCCGCCGCGCATTGATGGTCGTAGCATTAATTTTTCAGTGATGCAAGAGCAGCCGGGCGATTTTGATCCTATTCCGGTATTTTCTGTCATGGGCAATGTCGGCATGCATCCGCGCCAGTTACCATGTTGGATTACGCATACGAACGAACGCACTCACGATATTATCCGCGCCGGGCTCGACCGCAGTCCTATGTATACAGGCGTGATCGAAGGAGTAGGGCCACGTTATTGCCCATCGATTGAAGACAAGATTCATCGTTTTGCCAGCAAAGAATCACACCAGATTTTTTTGGAGCCAGAAGGTCTGACCACCAATGAGTATTATCCGAACGGGATTTCCACTAGTTTGCCGTTTGATGTGCAGCTAGATTTGGTGCGTTCTATGCGTGGTATGGAAGACGCTTACATTCTGCGCCCTGGCTATGCGATTGAATACGATTATTTCGACCCGCGAGGATTAAAAACTTCCCTAGAAACACGTTCAATTAAGGGCTTGTTTTTTGCCGGACAAATTAACGGTACTACCGGTTACGAAGAAGCGGCAGCGCAAGGTATGTTGGCGGGATTGAACGCGGCATTGTTGACCCAAGGTCGCGATGCCTGGGTGCCGCGTCGTGATGAAGCCTACCTCGGTGTCCTGGTCGATGATCTGATTACCAAGGGTGTGCAAGAACCTTACCGCATGTTCACCAGTCGTGCCGAGTTCCGTCTGAGCTTGCGTGAAGATAATGCCGATATGCGTCTGACCGAAATCGGTCGTCAGCTTGGTTGCGTCAGCGATGCGCAATGGGCAATGTTCGAGCAAAAGCGTGAGGCTGTTTCACGTGAAATGGAAAGACTGCGTTCGACCTGGGTGAATCCACGTATTTTGGCGGACGTTGAAGCCGAGCGCATCGTTGGTAAAGCCTTGGAGCGTGAATATTCTCTGGCCGATTTATTGCGCCGCCCACATGTGACGTATGAATCTTTGATGACCATGCAAGGTGCTGATGGTCAACAACTTGCTGGGCCTGGTGTGCAAGACGACGCGGTAAAAGAGCAGGTAGAAATCCAGGTCAAATATTCTGGCTATATTGACAGACAGGCTAAAGAGGTTGAGCGCCATGCATATTTTGAAAACCTCAAAATGCCAGACGACTTCGATTATTTAGAAGTCAACGGTCTGTCGGTAGAAGTGAAGCAAAAGCTGAATAAGCATCGGCCAGAAACCCTAGGGCAGTGCGGTCGTGTTTCTGGCGTGACACCAGCAGCGATTTCCTTGCTACTGGTGCATATGAAAAAACGTGGTTTTAAAGAGTTTGCTGCCGCACCCGAGTTAGCTGTTGCGGTAGAAACAGGTGATGGCGAATGAGCGGGTTTGATGCAGCAAGCTTGCGCGCTAGTCTGGCTGAGGGGATAAAGGCTTTGCCCTTGTCACTGGACGATGCACAGATCGATCAGATGATTGCTTACCTGGCGTTGTTATCGAAGTGGAATTCGGTCTATAACTTGACGTCGATTCGCGACCCTAAAGAAATGGTAAAGCAGCATGTGCTGGATTCCTTGTCAGCTGCACCTGCTTTCAAAGATGCCAAAAACGTTCTGGATGTCGGTGCTGGCGGCGGTTTGCCCGGCATGATATTGGCGATTACTTATCCTGCGATTCAAATTTCCATGATCGATACGGTCAGCAAAAAGACCGCGTTTTTGACTCAGGCGAAAACCGAATTAGGCTTAAAAAATGTCACTGTTCATACCGGCAGAGTTGAGGCTTTGGCAGTGAATGAGAAGTTTGATGTGATTACCTCGCGTGCTTTTTCTGAGCTATGCAATTTCATTAACTGGTCGGGACATTTGTTGGCAGAGGGCGGGCAATTCATCGCCATGAAGGGCGTTGCGCCGGATCAGGAGATCGAGCGTATGCCAGAAGGATGGCAAGTCCAGTCGCTACAAGCTTTGTCAGTTCCGGGCATGGACGCTGAGCGTCATCTGGTGTTTATCAAGCGACAATGAATTCACGTCAGTGAGTATTTAGTAAGTTGCGTCAGTAAGTTACGTCAATAAGTATTACAAACGCAGCGACACCAATTGAAGCAAAGCGGATTTGGTTTTGCTTCAATAGATACTCCATATGAGTATATTTAGTTGTTCGTATAATCATTGGGCGATACGGCATAATTTGTAAAATAACGGGGGAGTATATTGATTTCATATTGTTTTAGATTAAGGCAGCTTGCCTCCAGGTTGTACTTGTCCCCCTCCAGAACCCTACTAAAAGTAAGCTAAAGTCACTATGGCGAAAATTTTTTGTGTCGCAAACCAAAAAGGTGGGGTGGGCAAAACCACGACCACAGTCAATCTGGCTGCCGGATTGGCTAAGCTTGATCAGCGCGTGTTGTTGGTCGATCTCGATCCGCAAGGCAACGCCACCATGGGCGCGGGCATCAATAAGGCCAAACTGACGTCGTCGATTTACCAGGTGTTGCTGGGTATGTCCGATGCGGCTTCGGCGATTCTGCGATCTGAGTCGGGCAACTTTGATGTCTTGCCTGCCAACCGTGAATTAGCCGGTGCCGAAGTAGAAATGGTGGAGCTGGAGAATCGCGATAAGCGTCTACGCGACGCATTGGCAACAGTCGGCGCTAACTACGACTTTATCCTGATCGATTGCCCCCCGGCTTTATCCATGCTGACTTTAAACGGATTGTGCGCCGCTCACGGGGTCGTGATTCCTATGCAGTGTGAATATTATGCATTGGAAGGTTTGTCCGATCTGGCCAATACGATCAAAAAAGTATCGGTCAACCTCAATCCGGATCTGAAAATTGTCGGTTTGCTGCGGGTGATGTTTGATCCGCGTATGACGCTGTCGCAACAAGTTTCTGACCAGTTGGAACAGCACTTTGGCGATAAAGTATTTAAGACCGTCATTCCCCGCAATGTGCGTTTGGCGGAAGCGCCATCGTATGGTATCCCGGGAGTGGTGTTTGACCCCAGCTCTAAAGGCGCGCAAGCCTATATAGCTTTCGGCGCCGAGATGGTGGAGAGAATTAAATTGTTAGAAGCAAAGTTAGACACTAAGTCGGAAGCAATATAATGGCAACCAAAAAACAAAAAGGCTTGGGGCGCGGTTTAGAAGCCCTGTTCGACGGCGCAGGCGATTTTACAGAAGCGGTTCCCACGGTAGCGGGCGCACCGAGCAGCTTGCCGGTCAGCCAGATGCAGGCAGGCAAGTATCAGCCGCGTACCCGCATGGATGAGGGCGCGCTGACCGAGTTGGCTAACTCGATTAAAGCGCAAGGCTTGATGCAACCGATACTGGTACGCCCGATTGGTCAGAATAATGGCATCACGCGTTATGAAATCATTGCCGGTGAACGCCGTTTCCGCGCTTCGCAAATGGCAGGTTTGGAAGAAGTGCCCGTGCTGGTCAAAGATGTAGACGATCAAGCCGCCGCAGCGATGGCTTTGATTGAGAATATCCAGCGCGAAGATCTCAATCCTTTAGAAGAAGCACAAGGTATTCACCGTCTGATCACGGATTTCAGTTTTACCCATGAGCAAGCGGCCGGTGCGGTAGGTCGATCGCGCAGCGCAGTGTCTAATTTATTGCGCCTGCTTAATTTGGCGAAGCCGGTACAAACTATGTTGATGGCAGGCGATATCGACATGGGGCATGCCCGTGCATTGCTGGCAACGGATGCCGCGACGCAAATCCAGCTGGCGAATCAGGTCGTGGCCAAACGTATGTCGGTGCGCGAGGCCGAGAAACTGGTTACCCGTACCACGGCTGAAATGAGTTCACCAGTGAAAACTCGGGATAAGGCAGAAAAATCGCGCGACATCACTCGTTTAGAAGAAGAGCTTTCAGACCTGCTGGCAACCCAGGTCACTTTAAAAATGGGCAGCAAAGGGCGGGGACAATTGATGATTGATTTTGCAGATCTGGATAGTCTGGACGGCGTTATTTTAAAAATACGCGGTCAATAAAACTGGTTTGCCGATATGACAATTTTATTGCTGCCGGGCTTACACAATTCAAGTGACACACACTGGCAAAGTTTATGGGAGCAGCAACTAGCCAAGCAGTATGACATTCACCGGGTTCAGCAAGATAGTTGGGATCAGCCTGATCGTGAGTCTTGGGTAACGAATCTTTCGCAAGCAGTCAATCGCGCTGATGGCACCGTTATCTTAGTAGCGCATAGTCTGGGTTGCGCTTTAGTTGCATGGTGGGTCGCATCCGGCATGCCGGGAGTGCAAGATACCCGTAAGGTAAGGGCGGCATTATTAGTGGCGCCGCCAGATGTAGAGCGGGTTGATTTTCCGGCACCGAGTTTTGCACCAATGCCGCAAACGGCGATGAGCTTTAAAACAAAAGTGATTGTTTCTGATGACGATTCTTGGTGTGAGATGCAAACCGCGCAGAAATGGGCGCAGAGTTGGGGTGCAGAATTTCACCATATCGGTGCAAAGGGTCATATTAACGGAGATTCTGGTCTAGGCGACTGGAAGCAAGGCCAGCATTGGCTTGCCGAGCTGGTAGCGAGCGCAGAAAATTGATGTGTGTCTCATTTTGATGCGTCGCATCAAACGTTTGACGATGGTGCGCACTACCACGTATAATTCCGTGGTTTTGGTTGGCAGGCGTTTGCGCTGACTTAAATCGTTTGGCAGTGAATAAATTTTATTAGATACTGCCGACAAATTACGAGGAATTGGCATGGCGCGTATTGTCTTGCTGCAATTTGTAGCGACGTTGGTAGTCGCACTGGTCGCGGCACTTATCGCTGGCACAGCCTCAGGAATATCCGCATTATTAGGCGGTTTGTGTTGCGCGGTTCCCAATGCTTTGTTTGCCGCACGGTTATATGCCAGTGCCAAAAAGCCCGGGGGAGCCAATCCGATGACATTCTTCATCGGTGAATTTGTCAAAATTGCGTCAACAGTGGCTCTCATGGCAGCGACTGTTTACTTGTACCACGATGTGAACTGGCTGGCGTTCGTCGCTGCCTTCGTCTTGGTACTGAAAAGTTATTTCATCTTACTATTTAGACACTAATTATGAGCGCAACAGAGAACGCCCCAACCGCGTCAGAATATATTTCCCATCACCTGGGACATTTATCTAACTCACATATTCCTCAAGAGTCTTTGTGGGACATGTCGTATATCAATATAGATACAGTAGTCTGGTCTGTTATTTGTGGCTTGATCGGTAGCTTGATCATGTACATGGCTGCACGTAAAGCGACATCCGGCGTTCCCGGTCGTTTCCAATGCGCAGTTGAGATGTTGTTCGAAATGGTAGATAACAATGCGAAAAGCATTGTCCATGGCAACACAGCATTTATCGCACCTATGGCATTGTCGGTATTTGTCTGGGTAGTGTTGATGAACTCCCTCGATTTTTTACCAGTAGATTTATTCTCTCAATGGTTGTTCCCTGCTTTCGGTATCAGTCCGGAAACGCATCATCGCGTAGTACCGACAGCTGACTTGAACGGCACTCTGGGTATTTCGATTGGCGTGTTTGCGTTAATGATGTACTACAGTTTCAAGATTAAAGGTGTAGGCGGTTTTATCAAAGAATTGTTCAGCGCACCATTTGGCCCTATGTTGTTCCCGTTCAATCTGGCATTGAACATCGTTGAATATGCAGCGAAAACTTTTTCCCTCGGTATGCGGTTATTCGGCAATATGTTCGCAGGTGAATTGCTGTTCTTGTTGATTGCCGCTTTGTTAGGTGCTTCTGATTCCATCCTTGGTGGTATCGGTCATTTGGTACTGGGTACCGCATGGTCGGTTTTCCATATCTTGATTGTGCCTTTGCAAGCATTTATCTTCATGATGTTGACGCTGGTATATATGGGTCAAGCTCACGAAGCGCATTAATTAACGTTTTTTCAGGTTTTTGAAGTTTGGTTTTTAGTATTTGCTTTTGGTATTTTTATTTTTCAACTTTTAAGGAGTTTTCTCATGACTAACGTCGCTTTCGTTGCATTGGCTTGTGGTTTGATTATCGGTTTGGGCGCTTTGGGTGCATGTATCGGTATCGCTATGATGGGTGGTAAATATCTGGAAGCGTCTGCTCGTCAACCAGAGTTGATGGAAAAGCTGCAAGGTAAAATGTTGTTGTTGGCTGGTTTGATCGATGCTGCGTTCATTATCGGTGTTGGTATTGCTATGTTCTTCGCAATTGCAAATCCGTTCAAAGGCTAATTAGCTTTCCTTTTCCTACCGTAGACTTAGTCTGCGGAACGATCGATTTAATAAGGAAACTAATATGAATCTTAATCTATCAATGTGGTACCAGGCTGGGGTGTTTTTCATCCTCGCATTGGTGACTGCAAAATTCATCTGGCCACCAGTTATTGGTGCGATAGATGAACGTATGAAAAAAATCGCAGACGGATTAGCTGCAGCTGATCGCGGCCGTGCAGAGATGCAAGCTGCTGAAAAGCGTGTAGAAGCACAATTAGCTGGTGCTCGTGATGAAGGTCAAAAACGTATCATCGAAGCAGAAAAGCGCGCTCAGTTGATCGTTGAAGAAGCTAAAAATACAGCAACTGCTGAGGCTGCACGCATTATTGCTGCTGCCAAAGCGGACGCCGATAATCAAGTTACAAAAGCACGTGAAGAATTGCGCGACCAGGTTGCTACATTAGCAGTCAAAGGTGCAGAACAAATTCTGAAGCGTGAAATCAACGCATCGGCGCATGCTGATTTGTTGAGCCAACTGAAAATCGAGCTGTAATCATGGCTGAACTCGCAACGATCGCTCGTCCTTACGCAGAAGCATTGTTCCGTGTTGCGCAATCTGGCAACCTGTCCGCATGGTCGGACTTGGTTGCTGAGATGGCGCAAGCCGCAGCACATCCTGATGTAGTCGCTCTTGCTCACAATCCTAAAGTCTCTGCTGTTCAAACAGCCGAGGCTTTCTTGTCCGTGTTGAAGTCTCCAGTGAACGAAGAAGCGAAAAACTTCGTCAATACGCTCACTGAATATGACCGCTTAACTTTGTTACCTGAAATCGCAGCACAATTTCACGCGTTGAAAAATGCGCAAGAAGGTGCCGCAGATGCGCAAATTACCAGCGCCTTTGAACTGACGGCAGAACAAGTAAGTGATTTAGCGACAACACTGGAAAAGAAATTCGGCCGCAAGCTGCACCCAACTGTGACAGTGGATAACTCCCTGATCGGTGGTGTGCGTATCGTAGTCGGTGATCAAGTGCTGGATACGTCGGTTCGTGCCAAGCTGCAACAAATGCAAGTTGCCTTAACTGCGTAGTGTGAGCACGCAAGTACTGAAACAATTTTAGGAGTTAGTATGCAACTCAACCCATCAGAAATCAGCGAGTTGATCAAGAGCCGGATTCAAGGCCTTGGTACCAGCGCTGAAGTTCGTAATCAAGGTACGGTTATTTCCGTTACCGACGGTATCTGCCGCATTCACGGTCTGTCAGACGCGATGCAAGGTGAGATGCTGGAATTCCCAGGCAATACTTTTGGTCTGGCATTGAACTTGGAACGTGATTCCGTTGGCGCCGTTATTCTCGGTGACTACGAGCACATTTCCGAAGGCGATACAGTCAAATGTACTGGCCGTATTCTGGAAGTGCCTATCGGCCCAGAACTGCGCGGTCGTGTTGTCAACGCCTTGGGTCAGCCTATCGACGGCAAAGGCCCGATCAATGCAAAACTGACAGCACCAATCGAAAAGATTGCTCCTGGCGTTATTGCCCGTCAATCGGTTTCCGAGCCTATGCAAACGGGTATCAAATCAATTGATGCGATGGTACCGGTTGGTCGTGGTCAGCGCGAATTGATTATTGGTGATCGTCAAACTGGTAAGACAGCGGTAGCAATTGATGCCGTGATCAACCAAAAAGGTCAAAACGTAACATGTATCTATGTTGCGATTGGTCAAAAAGCGTCTTCCGTTAAAAACGTGGTGCGTTCTTTAGAAGCCCACGGCGCGATGGAATACACCATTGTTGTTGCTGCGACAGCGGCTGAATCTGCAGCAATGCAATTCGTCTCCGCATACTCCGGTTGCGCGATGGGCGAATATTTCCGCGATCGTGGTCAAGATGCATTGATCATTTATGATGATTTGTCCAAGCAAGCTGTGGCTTACCGTCAAGTTTCCCTGTTGCTGCGCCGCCCACCAGGTCGTGAAGCTTATCCAGGTGACGTGTTCTACCTCCACTCCCGTTTATTGGAACGTGCAGCACGCGTTAATCCAGATTACGTTGAGAAATTCACCAACGGTGAAGTTAAAGGTAAAACCGGTTCATTGACAGCACTGCCTATCATTGAAACCCAAGCGGGTGACGTTTCTGCTTTCGTTCCGACCAACGTAATTTCGATTACTGATGGCCAGATCTTCTTGGAAACATCTTTGTTCAACGCCGGTATTCGCCCCGCGATTAACGCTGGTATTTCGGTATCACGCGTTGGTGGCGCTGCTCAGACTAAAGTTATTAAAAACTTATCCGGCGGTATTCGTACAGATTTGGCGCAGTATCGTGAATTGGCTGCGTTTGCGCAGTTCGCTTCTGATCTGGACGAGTCCACACGCAAGCAGCTGGATCGTGGTGCACGCGTAACTGAATTGCTCAAGCAAGCTCAATATGCTCCTTTATCGATTTCTCTGATGGCCGCTTCCCTGTTCGCAGTGAACAAAGGCTTCCTGGATAACGTCGAAGTGAAGAAAGTATTAGCCTTTGAAGCAGGTTTGCATAGCTACTTAAAAACTAGCCACGCAGCATTGCTCGCTAAGATTGAAGAAACCAAGCAACTCGACAAAGATGGCGAAGCCGTTTTAGCCGCAGCTGTTGCTGATTTCAAAAAATCTGGCGCGTACTGATCTTAACTGGAGCAGAAGGAGTAAGAACAGATGGCCTCAGGTAAAGAGATACGTGGCAAGATCAAAAGTGTAGAAAACACGAAAAAGATCACTAAGGCGATGGAAATGGTCGCCGCATCCAAAATGCGCAAAGCGCAAGACCGGATGCGTGCAGCTCGCCCTTACAGTGAAAAAATTCGTAATATCACTTCGAACTTGTCACAAGCGAATCCTGAGTACACGCATCCTTTCATGGTTCAACAAGATCAATCCAAGAAAGTCGGATTGATCGTTGTAACTACAGACAAGGGTTTATGCGGTGGCCTGAATACGAACGTGTTGCGTTTGGTCACCAACAAACTGCGTGAACTCGAAGCTAAGGGTTCAAAAATTGAAGCGGTCGCAATTGGTAATAAAGGTCTTGGCTTCCTGAACCGTATCGGTGCAAAAGTCGTGGCGCACGCAGTGCAACTCGGCGATACACCGCATCTGGATAAACTGATCGGTCCAGTAAAATTATTGCTGGATGCCTATCAGGACGGTAAGTTAGATGCAGTCTACCTGTCTTACACCAAGTTTATTAACACCATGAAGCAAGAGCCTGTGCTGGAGCAATTATTGCCCCTGACGGCTGACAAACTGGCAGTAGATAAAAATACCCACACTTGGGACTATATCTATGAGCCAGATGCAAACACGGTGATTGATGAGTTGCTGGTACGTTATGTTGAGGCACTGATTTTTCAAGCAGTGGCAGAAAACATGGCGTCTGAACAATCGGCTCGTATGGTAGCGATGAAATCAGCCAGTGATAACGCAGGTAGTGTGATTGGTGAACTGAAACTGGTTTACAACAAAACCCGTCAAGCTGCGATTACCAAAGAGCTTTCCGAGATCGTCGCCGGCGCGGCAGCGGTCTAAACTGATTATTATTTATTGAAGGAACGAACATGGCTAATGGCAAAATCGTTCAGTGTATCGGCGCTGTTGTGGACGTTGAATTTCCACGTGACGCGATGCCTAAGATTTACGATGCCTTGAAAATGGAAGGCTCCGAACTGACTCTGGAAGTTCAGCAGCAATTGGGTGACGGCATTGTCCGTACGATTGCTCTAGGTACTTCTGACGGTCTGCGTCGCGGCATGATTATTTCAAACACTGGCAAACCTATCATGGTACCTACTGGCAAAGCAACGCTGGGTCGTATTATGGACGTATTGGGTAATCCAATTGATGAGTGTGGTCCGGTTAGTCGTGAAACTACCGCATCGATTCACCGTAAAGCACCTGCTTACGATGAACTGTCCCCATCGCAAGAATTGCTGGAAACCGGTATCAAGGTGATTGACCTGGTTTGCCCGTTTGCAAAAGGCGGTAAAGTTGGTTTGTTCGGTGGTGCCGGTGTAGGTAAGACCGTCAACATGATGGAATTAATCAATAACATCGCTAAAGCGCACAGCGGCTTGTCCGTATTTGCCGGTGTTGGTGAGCGTACTCGTGAAGGTAATGACTTCTATCACGAAATGGCTGACGCAAAAGTGGTTGATCTGGAAAATCCAGAAAACTCTAAAGTTGCGATGGTGTACGGTCAGATGAATGAACCACCGGGCAACCGTCTGCGCGTTGCTTTGACAGGTTTGACGATCGCTGAAGGTTTCCGTGACGAAGGTAAAGACGTGTTGTTCTTCGTCGATAACATCTATCGTTATACTTTGGCCGGTACGGAAGTTTCCGCGTTGTTGGGTCGTATGCCTTCCGCTGTGGGTTACCAACCTACATTGGCTGAAGAAATGGGCCGTCTGCAAGAGCGTATTACATCGACTAAAACTGGTTCGATCACATCGATCCAAGCGGTTTATGTTCCTGCCGATGATTTGACTGATCCATCTCCGGCTACGACGTTTGCTCACTTGGATTCCACTGTTGTTCTGTCCCGTGACATCGCTTCTCTGGGTATCTACCCAGCGGTTGATCCACTGGATTCAACATCACGTCAGTTGGACCCGCAAGTGGTTGGTGTAGAGCATTACGAAACAGCCCGTGCTGTTCAAGGTACTTTGCAACGCTACAAAGAATTGCGCGACATTATCGCGATTCTGGGTATGGACGAGTTGGCACCAGAAGATAAATTGTTGGTAGCGCGTGCACGTAAAATGCAACGTTTCCTGTCTCAGCCTTTCCACGTTGCTGAAGTATTTACTGGCTCCCCAGGTAAATACGTTTCACTGAAAGATACGATCAAGGGCTTCAAAATGATCGCTTCCGGTGAGCTCGATCACCTGCCAGAACAAGCGTTCTACATGGTAGGTACTATCGACGAAGCAATCGAAAAAGCGAAGAAAATGGCTGCTGCTTAATTGCTCATTAATTGCTGATTAATTACTCAGTAATTACTAAGTAACTAACAAATAAGCTTGGGTGTAGTACAAAGTAATATTGCGCTACACCCCTCGTTTTTTGATCGAATGAAAAGGTCCGATATGGCACACACTATTCACGTTGACGTGGTTTCCGCAGAAGAGCTGATCTTCTCTGGCGAAGCCGAGTTCGTCGCGTTGCCGGGTGAGGCTGGTGAATTGGGTATCTATCCAAAACATACGCCATTGATCACTCGCATCAAGCCAGGCGCGGTACGCATCAAGCTGGTAGGCCAAGCAGAAGACGAATTTGTTTTCGTTGCTGGTGGTCTGTTAGAAGTGCAACCGAATGCCGTTACCGTTTTGGCCGACACCGCAATTCGCGGTAGCGATCTGGACGAGGCAAAAGCGAACGAAGCAAAAAAACTGGCTGAAGAAGCTTTGGTCAATAAAGAATCTAAAATTGACTATGCGCAAGCACAGGCAGAACTGGCAGTAGCAATAGCCCAATTGGCGGCAATTGCAAGATTGCGTCAAAAGCGTTAATGCAGGCAAGCTGGCAGTGTTAAGTCGGCAAGTCAGTAAATTGAAAGGCAGCTTAGGCTGCCTTTTTGTTTTTCTGGTTTCGTATCTGCTATTGGCGAAGGTATTGATTGTTTGTGTGACTTAGCAGGGCGGATTCAAGTACGAAGAGCAACATTGAATAAAAAGTCAAAGGGTCAGATGCGATAGCATTCTGCCTTTTGACCAGCCAGTCGAAAGTTGCC
>NZ_JBEONP010000030.1:0-62110 GCF_040544435.1 Undibacterium sp. GrIS 1.2 | reverse complement strand
TTTCTAACCGTAGTGCGTAAATTTGGTATCGTTCGTCTTGGGTTAGGTGTGTATAGCGCATATTCGGCAACTTTCGACTGGCTGGTCAAAAGGCATGAATGCTATCGCATCTGACCCTTTGACTTTTTATTCAATGTTGCTCTTCGTACTTGAATCCGCCGATTGTTGTTCAACCTAGCCCACCAGCCGCTTCAAATTTGCCGCCCATCGTGTTACGCCATGACTCTGGGTGGCAACTCTCGCTACCTGCTAATATGCAGACCACCTGGCTTGGTCAATTACTCAATCAATTAGTATGATGGCACCCGGTCAGATTTTTTGCGTCATAGAATCTGTGGACATGCGTCGTGGCATGGAGAGCTTGTCGCAATGGATACAAACCAGTTTGGGTACGACGCCTTGCGATGGCACCGCCTATGCGTTTAGCAATCGTTCTAAAACACGCTTGAAGTTGCTCATCTGGGATGGTACTGGCGTATGGTGTTGTCAGCGCCGCTTACACCGTGGTGCGTTTGTCTGGCCTCGTGCAGATGATCGCTGCTGGGTGATGACACAAGACCAATGGGATTGGCTCATCAAAGGCGTTGACTGGCAAAGATTATCTGCACCGGCACCTGCACACTGGCACGTCTGATCGGCACGGATAGCATCAAAAAATGACGACACATCACTTTTTTGATTGTAAACATCACCCAGTCTATGTAAACTTACTACATGGACCTCGCCAAAGCCCTCACTCAATTTAATCCCCACACGGCCACGCCCGAAGCACTGGCCGCACAGGTAGTAGTCTGGGCACAAGAAGCACAGCGTCTTCAAGAACAAGCTGATCTCGTTGCCCGGCAACGCCAGGAAATCCATCTCAAAGACACCAAGATCAAGGCACTTACTTTAGAACTGGCGTACCACAAACGGATTAAATTCTGCAGCACATCAGAAGCCTTCACGGCGCAACAACGTGACCTCTTTAATGAGACGCAAGAAACCGATCTCAACGCCATGCAGGCGGAACTGGAACAACTCTCTTCCACACCGCGCGTCAAAGCAAAGCCAACCGGACGTAAGCCACTCCCTGCCGAATTGCCACGTGTAGAACAGCGTCACGAACCTGATTCTTGCGCATGTGGTGCTTGTGGTCATACCTTAGTGAAGATCGGCGAGGATATCACCGAGCAGCTTGATGTTGAACCAGCACGGTTCTTTGTACAACGGCATATCCGGCCACAATATGCCTGCCGTCATTGCGAAACCATCACCGCTGCAGCAATACCGGCGGCGATCATTGACGGTGGTTTAGCGACACCCAGCTTACATGCGTGGGTAGTGATTCAAAAATATCTGGATCATCTGCCACTCTATCGGATAGAACAGATCAGCACCCGTCATGGCGTCACGATCTCCAGATCAACGCTCGCAGAATGGATAGGCCGCATCGGCGTCGCACTGCAACCATTAGCTGATCGACTCATAGAATTACTGAAACAACGCACCGTCTTACATGCCGATGAAACACCGGTACCACAACTTGATCCGGGTAAAGGCAAAACGAAGCGTGCTTATCTGTGGGCGTACCGTAGCAACAACTTAGAACCCGATGCACCCATCGTGGTATTTGAGTTTCAGCCAAATCGTAGCGGAGCGCATGCACAAAACTTCCTTGCCGATTGGCAGGGACATTTAATGGTTGACGATTACGCAGACTATAAAAAGCTACTCAAAACAGGGGTCACAGAACTGGCATGCCTGGCCCATGCCCGACGTAAATTCTTCGATTTACATGCCGCCAATCAACACCCAGTCACCGAAGAAGCATTGCAACGGATTGCCGAGTTGTACCGGATAGAAAGTGAAGCACAAGATTATTCGATCGAAGAACGACAGCGATGGCGAGCAGAGCATGCCAAGCCTCGCCTCGATGCCATGCATCTGTGGCTAATTCAACTACGCAAAAGCAGTGCGGAAGGAAGTGCGCTATCGAAGGCGATCGATTACAGTTTAAAACGCTGGCCAGCATTCACACGTTATGCCGACAGTGGGCACCTGCCCATCGATAACAATCCGATTGAGAATGCGATCAGGCCGATTGCTCTGGGCAAAAAGAACTGGCTGTTCGCTGGTTCTGAACGTGCCGGCAAAAGAGCTGCTGCCATTCAAACGTTATTAGCCACAGCGAAAGCCAACGAGATTGAGCCGTACGCCTGGTTAAAAGAAACTTTAGAAAAACTCCCTACCTGCCCAAACAGCCGCATTGATGAATTGCTGCCGCTCCGCACTTAACACCGTACCTGCCTTCTGAAAAGATGGTGGGGTTGGACGCTTACATTTAACCCAGATTTTCTATTGGAACAGTGACAAGTGTGCCTTTGAAGGATTGACCGGCTAGACTTGACGTCGCAAGCTTCCTCTTGCTAGGAGTAGTAACAACGCCAGGCAGTTCGTCAAAGGTGCAATTGTCGCTGCAGCGCTCCCACTCAAATCGTGGTGGTGTTACCCCTCTGAACGCCGCATACCGTCTGCGTTTCTGTGAAGTGGTAGCGGACTAATGGAAAATCTGGGTTTGATATACTCCCCATTATTTATTTAAAATATACGCAATTGTCCAATAATTCTATGGACAATCTGAATATACAAGATAGGAGTATATATTTTCGTTGATGAGCTCATGCCGTGCTCAGCCGAATGATCCGCCTGTATATAGAAGATCAAATGCACGTGCAATCGTTGCGATCAAGGCAAAAGCCCCAACGCCTAGTGTGAGCACCAAGATCAATGCGATTGGCCAGTTAGAGTCACTGACTTGACTCGAATGAATATTGTGTTTTGCATCCCATTTTTCATCTGGCATTAAGCCGATCACCAAGGCTTCTAGTATCGCAATCAAAAATGAAAGAACGATAGGCGCAGCAGTAACTAACAGCGGTGACCCGAAGTAGAAGTGGCTTAATAACCACGACAAAGGCAAAGTGATGAAATGTAGCCATCCCCAAAGATCTTTTTTGCCATAAACGTAAAAGCGATGCGCACCGATGCTGCCTAGGGTTGCCGCCAGCAAAGTGCTCAGAGTTTTGTTTTTGTGTGGTGTTTTCATTAAGTGGATGCGCTCCTGCAAAGTAATGCGTGATTCTAGAGCAAGAGCGTGCTGTTTGCTTTGATATTACTGCTACAGGATGCTTTGTAATTTTGCCATATTCAGTGAATGTGTTACCTGGCTGCGACTGAAAGTGGGATAGTGCTTGCTGTTTCTTGGCTGTTCACGCTATAATTTGCGGCTTTTTCCGCGTTTAGACATTTTTTGGAAATATTATGGTCGTTATTCGTTTAGCTCGTGGTGGCGCAAAAAAGCGCCCTTTTTACAATATCGTTGCAACAGATTCACGCAATCGTCGTGATGGCCGTTTCATCGAACGTATCGGTTTTTACAATCCGGTAGCAACTGGCAATGCTGAGACAGTTCGTGTTGCAGCAGATCGCTTGGCTTACTGGCAAGGTGTTGGTGCACAATTGTCACCAGCAGTCGCTCGTCTGGTAGCTCAGTCTGGCAAGGCAGCAGCTTAATCGCTGTTGTTCTGTCTATGACGTCAGTTGGAGTACGTGCTCCTGATGATTTAGTCTTAGTTGGCTACATCTCGGGAGCATATGGCATTCACGGATGGGTAAGGATACGTCCTTATTCTTCTGATGCAGATGCACTAATGACTGCCAAAACCTGGTGGTTAGAGAATTCTCCGCTACACCCGGAATTGCATGATGTTGATCGCCTGGAAGTTAAAATTCATGGTGAGGATGTTGTAGCAAAATTAGTCGGTGTGGTGGATAGAAATACGGCAGAGGGACTGAAAGGCTCCGCAGTCAAAATTCCTCGTAGTCATTTTCCCGCTTTATCTGAGGGAGAATTCTATTGGTTGGATTTGATTGGTTTGTCGGTACACAATCTGCAGGGCGAACATCTGGGTCAAGTCAGAGATTTGATGGATAACGGAGCTCACCCTATTTTGCGTGTGGCTGCTGCGGATATTCCAGAGATTGATTTGCCTAAACATGAACGCCTGATTCCTTTTGTTGAGAACTTTGTTAAAGAAGTGGATCAAAAGGCTGGCAAAATTACGGTTGACTGGGGTACAGATTATTAGTGAACATGGGAGTCGTTTAATGGAATCGGAAGGCATTTTAGATGCAATTTGATGTCATTACACTTTTCCCTGAAATGTTCACTGCGCTCACGCAGTCTGGTGTTACCCGGCGGGCATTTGAGCAAGGTCGATGTGCTTTGTCTTTGTGGAATCCACGTGATTTTACGACTGACAAACACCGTACTGTGGACGACAGACCATATGGCGGTGGTCCCGGCATGGTGATGTTGGCCAAGCCGTTGCAAGCAGCTATTGAAGCTGCTAAAGCAAGGCAGATCAATTTAGCAAATGCGGACGCGATTGCTCCTAAGGTGATTTATTTGTCGCCACAGGGACATCCGCTAACGCACCGGAGAGTGATGGATTTGTCGCAATTGTCTGGCGTTGTATTGCTATGTGGTCGCTATGAGGCAGTTGATCAACGTTTGTTGGATA
This sequence comes from Undibacterium sp. GrIS 1.2, assembly GCF_040544435.1. Taxonomy (NCBI): domain Bacteria; kingdom Pseudomonadati; phylum Pseudomonadota; class Betaproteobacteria; order Burkholderiales; family Oxalobacteraceae; genus Undibacterium; species Undibacterium sp. GrIS 1.2. The sequence goes on along the minus strand of NZ_JBEONP010000030.1, from coordinate 57,545 downwards.
GCTATGTGGATGAAGAAATTAGCCTTGGCGATTTTGTTCTATCCGGTGGTGAAATTCCAGCCATGGCGTTGATGGATTCTGTTATCAGACAATTGCCAGGTGTTTTGCACGATGATGCCTCAGCGATACAGGATAGCTTTGTCAATGGTTTGCTCGATTGTCCGCATTACACTAGGCCAGAAATCTTCGAAAATGCGGTTGTGCCGGCTGTTTTGATGGGGGGTAATCACGCTGAAATTGAAAAATGGCGACGTGAAAGATCTCTTGAAGCTAGCCAGCTTAAGCGACCAGATTTGATACTGCAAGCACGTGAAGCAGGTTTGCTCAGTCGTGCTGATGAAAAGTTTTTAAGTAATTTGTTGTAAAACCGAATCGTAAGATTTGGTACTAAGCGTGAGGCTAGATAATTTTTAGTCTTACATGTTAAACCCCATCCTCTACTGAGCATTGTTGTATTTAGCGTCAGCAAGATGGTATCCGGAGTAAAAAAATGGATCTGATCCAAAAATTAGAGGCAGAAGAAATTGCGCGCCTCGGTAAAAGTATTCCAGACTTCGCACCTGGTGACACAGTCGTTGTCAGCGTTAACGTAGTTGAAGGCACACGCAAGCGTGCTCAGGCTTACGAAGGCGTTGTTATTTCTCGTCGTAACCGTGGTTTGAATTCTAACTTCATCGTTCGTAAGATTTCATCTGGTGAAGGCGTTGAGCGTACATTCCAATTGTATTCTCCGCTGATCGCTTCGATCGAAGTTAAACGTCGTGGTGACGTACGTCGCGCTAAGTTGTACTACCTGCGTGAACGTTCAGGTAAATCTGCTCGTATTAAAGAAAAATTGCCTGCTCGCAAGGTCGTCGCTGCTAAAGCATAGTAATATTTGCTTAGATGCGTTGAAAGAAAGGGATGCCTTCGGCGTCCCTTTTTTGTTTTATAGAGATGAAAGACATGCAGCAAAGCTTGTGATTTGTTGGTGTTTCATGCCATCAGAGGATATTTGTGTGAAGCTTAAGTTTAATCCTGAGGATTTACCCGTCCAATCGCTAGCGACGGAGGCGGCGGTTCCTGCATCCCGCTTATCTGCAGACTGGCTGCGACAACATTTTTTGCAACCTCCAACTTGGACTCCAGAGTTGGCTGATGAGCATTTACTTTCTACGATCACCTCTTTTAAACCCGCATCAGTATTGATCCCCTTAGTCATGCGAGATCAAGGTTTGACATTGCTGCTGACGCATCGGGCCGCTCATTTAAATGATCATGCAGGGCAAATCAGTTTTCCTGGCGGACGATGTGAGGATAGTGATGGCTCGGTTGTAGAAACTGCTCTGCGCGAAGCTGAGGAGGAGGTTGGTTTGCATCGCAAGCACATTGATGTAATTGGTATTTTGCCGGAATATCGTACTGGAACTGGTTATCAGGTAACGCCTGTAGTGGCATTAATACAGCCCCCGTTTGAGTTGAAAATTGATGCATCTGAGGTTGCTTCTTTGTTTGAAGTGCCATTATCATTTTTGATGGATGGTCAAAATTATCAGCGTCGTGCGTTTGATTTGCCAAATGGGCAGGGGCAACGCGTTTTTTATGCGATACCATACCAACAGCATTTTATCTGGGGTGCAACTGCTGGTATGTTGCGCAACTTGTTTCATCTGCTGCGCGCTTGATTTTGTTTTTCAATAAGTTTCTCAATGAAACTGAATATGGCAAAGCATGAACAACAGTCGGCTTATTAGAAAAATAATCAGGAACTTCATAATCTGAGTAAATCAGTTTACACTTGTTGCATTTGCAAATCCGTTTCTAGCTGGAAACGCTATAAACTTACCCAACCATGACATTCATTTCCATACTTTGTGCCTTACTGATCGAGCAATTGAAACCTCTGCGGGTGGATAATCCGATTTATTTGCAAGTACAAAATTTAGCAGTAAAGATAGAAGCTTGGTGTAATGCGGGTAAGGCTAAGCACGGTCGTTTGGGCTGGTGGATTTTAGTCGTTGCGCTTACGCTGCCGACGGCTTTGATCTATTGGCTATGCTTACGTCTCAGCCCTTTTGCTGCTTTGGCATGGAATATTGTTATCGTTTATCTGACGCTCGGCTTTCGTCGCTATAGCCACTACTTTACGTCTATTCAGCTCGCGTTAAGCTCGGGCGATGAAGCTGCCGCGCGTGCCTACCTCGCTGAGTGGACGCACTTAGATACCTCCGATATGGACATCTCCGAAATCTCCAGACTCGCTGTAGAGCGCTCGTTAATCGCTACTCATCGCAATGTTTTTGGCGTGTTCTTTTGGTTTTTAATGCCAGTTGGCCCTGCCTGTGCGGTCATGTATCGTGTTGCTGAATATCTGGCTCGTGCCTGGAACGAGCCAGAACACATGCGTAAAGAAGAGTTTGGTCTATATGCGACTAAAATTTTTTATTGGATTGATTGGGTACCAGCTCATTTAACTGCAGTTGCTTTTGCCGTCGTCGGTAATTTTGAGGACGCTGTGTATTCCTGGCGTAATTATGCTGATCGATGGTCAGATGAGTTGGTCGGCATCATTTTATCTGCCGGCGGTGGCGCATTAGGTGTTCGATTAGGGGATCCGGAAGCAAAAGCGATGGTATTGAGCGCAGACGCTAGTGCGGTCGATATTGATAGCCTGGATATTGAAAGTCAGCCCGGTGCAGAGGCATCGCCAAGATCGCTACAAAGCGCTGTTGGTCTGGTTTGGCGCGCTTTATTATTATGGATGCTGCTCTTGCTGCTGTTATCGTTTGCAGTTTGGTTGTGATCTGGATATTTAAATCAGGTTAAATTGAAAATTAAAAAACCCACATGATGTTGATGTGGGTTTTTTACTCTTTACTCGCGATAAAAATGCACTATAGTAAGGAGAATAATTGAGGTGTAACAGATGTCCCGATTTTTATCTTTAGGCGGTTTTTAAATCAAGTCTTCTATAAGATATAATATTGATGTATTTTAAAAGCTAGGCACATCAAAAGCGTGCCCAAGTTAACCCTCTAGCAACGAGCCGCCCACATGGCCGATTCCGACAAAAACAATTCAACTCCGGTACGCGAGTTTTTTATCCAGGGTCTTACCAGCGACGGCAAGCAGTTTCGGCCAAGCGACTGGGCAGAACGCCTGTGCGGTGCCATGTCCTGTTTTCGTCCTGACGCTGGCAGAAATGCACATTTGCAATACTCACCTTATGTTCGCCCGATTTTGCTTAATGGTGTGCGTTCGGTCGTCGTGAATGAGGCGATTCGTGAGATAGAGCCGCTGGCATATCATTTTGTGGTGAGCTTTGCCAAAGACAATGATTTGCAAATCATTGATGCTTGTTTGTTGCCTGATCCTATCAAATAATCCCCGATTTTTAAAAATCTCACGCCATCATCGACGCTTGAAAAGCTAAGGTGATCTGTTCCCGTAACCAGCGATTTGCAGCATCATTTTCTACATTCTGATGCCAGTATAAATACACGTCCCAAGATGGCATCGGCAGCGGTAAAGGAAAAATCTGATTTCCGAACTGTTCGTTCGCAATCCGGGCATAAGCCTCTGGCATTGTCAGCAATAAATCGGTCTGACTGGTGACCCTGCATGCAGCGAAATAATGCTGGCAGCGCAAGCGAATACGCCGTTGTAAGCCAAGCCGGCTTAATTCAAAATCCTCCAGCCCAGGCCCTTTGCGGCGCGAACTTGCCAGAATATGTTCTGCTTGTAAATAGGTCTCTAAATCGAGTTTGCCTTGTACCAGCGGATGATCTTTGCGCGCCATCACCACTGTCGTGTCTTGCGATATTTTTTGACGACGAATCTCGTTTGGCAGCGGTAATAACACATCAATAGCAGCATCTACTGTGCCTGCCGCTAGTTCGCTGACTAGTTCCCTGCGTTCAACTTGTATTGCCGCCAGATCAATCGTTGGTGCTTGCTGGGTGATGCTGGTGAGTAGTGGTGGTAGCACGGTCGATTCCAGCACATCGCGCAACGCCAGCGTAAATTGTTTGCTCGCAATAGCGGGATCAAATCGACCAGCGTCCGACAAAGTGACCTCCAGTCCGCGCAGAGCCAATCGCACTGGTTCTATGATGCTACGCGCCAATGGCGTTGAAACCATTGCATGTCCTTGCCTTACAAATAGCGGATCATCGAACAGATTGCGCAAGCGATTCAGTGCATGACTAATCGCTGGCTGCGTCAGATATAGTTTTTGACTGGCACGCGTTACGCTGCCTTCTGTGTAGATCGCTTCAAATACAGAAAACAAATTCAAATCAACTTTAGATATATGCATAAAATTAATGTAATTTAATTATAACTATTCATTTGATAGATTGTAGCGCAAGCTTTACCATGATTCACAAAGTTAATTCGGCAGGTTGATCGACTGAGTTGATTGAATAAATACGTTGAATAAGTTCATTCAATAAGTTCATCTACCTAGGCGAACATTTCAGTCAGTCATGAAATCAATCAACTCAGCCAGGCACTTAAATTCAAGTTGGACAATTAAACGGGACAAGCAATGGGACAGATTTATCTGGTACGTCACGGACAAGCTTCTTTCGGTAGTCAAAATTACGATCAATTATCCGAGCTAGGCGTAGCGCAAGCCGTGCAGCTTGGTCAATGGTGGCGCGCTCGCGATCTGGAGGTGTCACGCGTCGTCACTGGCAAGTTGCTACGTCATCAACAGACTGCCAAAGCCTGCATAGCTGCTGTGCAGAACGTGGCTGCTGATGCACTCAATACAGATGCATGGCAAGAGGATGCTGGCTTCAACGAATATAACCATCACGAGGTTTTGGCGCGGCATGTTCCCGCGTTTGATGACCCTTCCGCAGTCAAGCGTTTTTTGATGACGCCAAACGCCAAACAAGCGTTTCAAACTATTTTTCACGAGGCGATTGCGCGTTGGATGACGGGCCTATATGACGCTGAATATACCGAATCATGGGCAGAGTTTCGTCAACGCTGTATCGCAGCGCTGGAGCGTCAATTAACGTATCCCGATCCCGCAAAAAATATTGTGATCTTTACCTCCGGGGGCACTATTTCCACTTTGTGCCAGCACGTGCTGGGTTTCCCCGATCCGCGTTTTGCCGAGCTGAACTGGTCGCTGGTTAACAGCGGCGTGACACGTTTCCATGTCCAGCCGGCCTTAGCGCAAGGCCAATCGCCACGTTTGGCATTGGCTTACTTAAATAATTTTTCTCATCTGGAGTTATCCAATAACCCCGGTCATATCACTTACGTTTAGGAGTTGGAGATGACAGATCTGTTTGATTTAACTGGCAAGGTCGCACTGGTCACAGGTGCCAGCCGTGGCATCGGTGAAGAAGTCGCCAAAATGCTGGCGGCCCATGGCGCAACGGTGATTGTCTCCAGCCGCAAAGCAGAGGCTTGCGAAGCGGTGGTTGCTGCGATCCAGGCTGCAGGTGGCAAAGCCGAGGCACGCGCCTGCCACATTGGTGAAATGGCGCAGATTGATGCGCTGTTTACTGACATCGCAGCCGCACACGGCAGACTCGATATTCTCGTGAATAATGCTGCGACCAATCCACATTTTGGACACATTACTGAGACTGATCTGGGGGCCTTTCAAAAGACCGTTGATGTCAATATTCGCGGCTACTTTTTCATGTCTTCTGCGGGTGTCAAATTGATGGCGAAAAATGGTGGTGGCAGCATCATCAACGTCGCCTCGGTTAATGGTGTCGTCCCTGGCGGCATGCAAGGTATCTATTCGATTACCAAAGCAGCAGTGATTGCGATGACGAAATCCTTCGCGCTGGAGTGCGCCGCAATGGGTGTACGCGTGAATGCCTTACTGCCAGGTGCCACAGATACCAAGTTTGCCTCCGCCTTATTCCATAACCCTGTCATTTTAGAAAAAGCATTGAACCGCATCCCCATGAAAAGGATTGCAGAGCCAAGTGAAATGGCAGGTACCGTTTTATATCTCGCCTCGGCCGCATCTAGCTACACAACGGGCGCTTGCATCAATGTCGATGGCGGTTATTTAGTCAATTAATAGCGATATAAAACTCATCAGATTGAATCGAAAAGTCAATCAAATCGGGTCGATCAAATTTTTCCTTAAAGGTAGAACATGGATTTTCAATACAGCCCCAAAGTTAAAGCATTACAAGCGCGTTTAATCGCGTTTATGGATGCTCATATTTATCCCAACGAAGCTAATTTCTATGGCGAGATTGCGGCCAACCGCAAGGCCGGTGATCCGTGGATTCCGACCAAGATTGTAGAAGAATTAAAAGTCAAAGCACGCGCAGCCGATTTGTGGAATTTGTTCTTGCCCGAATCCAGTCATGGCGCAGGTTTGAGCAACCTGGAATACGCACCGCTGTGCGAAATTATGGGGCGTTCTTTATGGTCAGCGGAAGTGTTTAATTGCGCGGCGCCGGACACCGGCAATATGGAAGTATTTGCCCGCTACGGCACGCCAGAGCACCAAGAAAAATGGCTGAAGCCTTTGTTAAATGGCGAGATCCGTTCTTGCTTTGCGATGACAGAGCCAGCTGTTGCCTCATCAGACGCCACTAACATCGAAGCGTCGATCGTGCGGGATGGTGATGAGTACGTGATTAATGGTCGCAAATGGTGGTCCTCTGGTGCTAATGATCCGCGCTGCAAAGTATTTATTTTTATGGGTAAGAGCGATCCTGATAATGCTGACCGGCATAAACAGCAATCCATGATCATTGTGCCGCGTGACACCAAAGGTGTAACGATCCTGCGTGCCTTGCCTGTATTTGGTTATGACGATGCGCCCCATGGTCATGGCGAAGTGTTATTTGAGAACGTTCGTGTGCCAGCATCGAATATTTTGTTAGGCGAAGGTCGTGGTTTTGAAATTGCCCAAGGTCGTCTTGGCCCTGGTCGTATCCACCACTGTATGCGCCTGATCGGTCTGGCTGAACGTGCGCTGGAAGATATGTGCAAACGCTCGTTGACACGGGTTGCTTTTGGCAAGCCAGTGGCAGAGCAGGGTGTGACATTAGAGCGCATCGCCAATAGCCGTATCCTGATTGATCAAGCTCGTCTGCTGGTATTAAATGCCGCACAAATGATGGACACCGTTGGCAATAAAGCCGCAGCGAAAGAAATCGCCATGATCAAAGTCGCAGCGCCTAACATGGCTTGCACCGTGATTGACTGGGCAATACAAGCGCATGGCGGTGGCGGTGTCTCTAACGATTTTGGCCTCGCTTATTCTTATGCACAAGCGCGTACTTTACGTCTAGCCGATGGTCCGGATGAAGTACATCGCAATCAGATTGGTAAGATGGAATTGAAAAAATATAAGACCAATGCGAACTAATAAGCACTAAAACACATTAAATTGAATCTTAGAATTGAATCCTAGTTTCGGTTTCTAAAATCAACCCTGAAGTCTCTCAAATTCTTGTTGAGGCTATCAGGGATTTTTGCATCATAGAACGTGTTATTTATCTCAATCAAGACTTACGCAAAAATGTCACGACTAGGTGTAGCGACGACAACAGTATTTCGAAGCGGGTAGGCGCTGCAATGCTTTGAGGAGTTTTGCGTAAGTCCATCAAAAAAATTAATGAATGGAGACAATATGCCCGAGATCACATTTAAAGATAAATCAGTACTGGTCACAGGTGCCGCCAGTGGCATAGGACGAGCTGCCGCCTTGGCGTTTGCTAAAGCTGGTGCCAAACTAACGATTGCCGATATTGACGTGGTCGGCGCGGAGGAGACGCAGGCCATGATCTCGTTTGCTGGCGGTACCGTGCGATTTGTAAAAACCGATATTTCTAAAGCGGCCGAAGTCGAGTCTTTGATCGCCGGGATTGTGAGCGTCTATGGCCGCCTGGACTGCGCTTTTAATAATGCAGGTATAGAGATTGAACATCACGCATTGGCTGACTCCGACGAGGCCAGTTTTGACAAGATCATGAACGTCAATGTGAAAGGCGTCTGGCTTTGTATGAAGTATGAAATCAAACAGATGCTGCAACAAGGCGGTGGCACTATCGTCAACACCGCCTCGGTCGCCGGTTTGGTCGGTGCGCCTATGCAGCCGATTTATGCCGCCAGCAAACATGCCGTGGTTGGATTGACCAAAACCGCCGCTGCCGAATATGGCCGCGCAGGCATCCGTGTCAATGCGGTGTGCCCGGGTGTGATCCGTACACCGATGATGGATAACGCGATCGCCCGCGAACCAAGACGCGAAAAAATGATCCAAAAATTGCACCCGATCGGTAGGATTGGCGAGGCATCAGAAATCGCTAATGCGGCGCTATGGTTATGTTCAGATTTGTCTTCGTTTGTAACAGGACATCAACTAGCAGTTGACGGCGGACTGACGGCGATCTAAGTTATAGCTGCATAGAATGGATTTAAAATGAGTTTGACTTAAATCCTTTTTTTACATCAGCTATTCAATAAAATAGGGGAGTATGTCTATAAATTGGCTTATTGATTAAGTTTTATATGGACAATAAAAAATACAGGTAGTGAGTATATTTTATTTAAACTCTTGCTGTTCGCGTAAATATCGATAGTTGTATCGTCTAAGCAAGGGACTAAATAATTGAAACGGTGGTAGAAAAACAGTCGGAAAGCAGCAAAAAAATAGTAGAGCCAGCGACAGCGCAATAAGCCGTAATAAGCAGTAACGAGCCGTAATGAGCCGCAAAGAGTTAAACCGTAAGCAAAAAATAAGTACAAATAATTATAAATAAACAGATTTCATTTCCAACAAAGTGAGAGAGACAATGACAGATTTTCCTTGGATCGCATCCTACCCAGCCGGTGTCCGCTGGGACGCAGAGTTACCAGTTATGCCAGTGCCACAATTGCTTGATCATGCCTTGGAAAAATGGCCTGATCATCCGGCTCTCGACTTTATGGGTAAAAAGACCAGCTACCGTGAGTTGCATGCCTTGGTCGAAAAAGCTGCCGCAGGATTTCAGCAATTGGGTGTCAAGCCTGGTGTGCATGTTGGTTTGTTTTTGCCGAATACGCCGCACTACGTGATCAGTTTTTTTGCCGTATTAAAAGCGGGCGGTACGGTTGTCAATTACTCACCGCTGGATGCGGAAAAAGTCTTGGAGCATAAAATCGCCGACAGTGAGACTGACTTGCTGGTCACGCTCGACATGGTCATGCTATATCCGCAGATGGCAAAAATGCTCGGTCATACGCGCCTGAAAAAACTGATTATCGGCAATATCGCCGAGATGTCGCCTTACCCCGGCGCCGTACATGCCAATCTGGAGAAAGCGCAACAACTGTGTGCAATTCCCGATGATGCGCAGCATGTGCAATTTGCCCAATTGTTAGCAGGCGAAGCAAAGTTCAATGCGATTGTAGCGACCGATCCCAAAGATACGATCGCCGTTTTACAGTACACCGGCGGCACGACAGGTTTGCCTAAAGGTGCCATGCTGACGCATGCAAACTTAACGACAGCATGCAGCCAGATCAAAGAGACGCTGAATGTTAGCCCGCCGATTCTGACCGAAGGTGCAGAGCGGGTTCTGGCGGTGCTGCCGCTGTTCCATATTTATGCTTTAACCGTCGATATGTTGTTTGGCGTCTCTATGGGTGCAGAGATATTTTTGCATACCCGATTTGATGTGGAAGCCGTAGTGAAAGATCTGGCCAGTAAAAAAATCACCATCTTCCCAGGTGTGCCGACAATGTATACCGCCATCATCAATTATCCCGATATCAAACAATACGATCTGAGTTCGTTGAAGTTTTGCAACTCCGGCGGCGCACCTTTGCCAGCGGAAGTGTTGCAGCAATTTCAGAGCATTACCGGTTGTAGTTTGCTTGAAGGCTGGGGTATGACAGAGACCTCACCAACGGGTACGTTTACCTCGCTATTTAGTAAGCGCAAAGCAGGGTCTTGCGGCTTGCCAGCACCGGGGATTAATTTTAAATTTGCCAGCGTGGACGATGCTCGCAAGTATGTGGGCATAGGCGAGCGTGGCGAGATTTGTGTTGCGGGTGCCAATATCATGAAGGGTTATTGGAAGAAGCCAGAAGCGACCGCAGAGTCCTTTACCTCTGATGGATTTTTCCGTACAGGTGATGTCGGCTACATGGATGAAGATGGCTTTATCTATATCGTGGATCGCACTAAAGACATGATCTTATGCGGTGGTTACAACGTCTATCCACGCAATATTGAAGAAGCGATTTACGAGCATCCATCGGTCGCTGAGGTCAGCGTGATAGGCATACCGGACGCCTATCGTGGTCAGTCGCCAAAAGCATTTATCAAACTCAAAACCGGTGCAGCCACATTTACTTTAGACGAGTTGAAACACTTTTTGAAAGACAAACTAGGCAAACACGAGATGCTGCAAACCATGGAAATTCGGGCTGACTTGCCGAAAACGCCAGTAGGTAAGTTATCGAAGAAAGAGTTGTACGAAGAAGAGGCGAGAAAGCTGAAGGCTTGATATGGAAGTTTGACGTTTTGAGATGACAGTTTTAAAGTTGAATTTTAAAGCCGAATTTCAAAACATTCTGCAAGCTTGATCTGGATATCTATAAAGTAAATTGTGGGGAGTATGTGCTAATTTTTATGAATCGTCCAAATAATGATTGGACGATACGGTATCTAATTATGATACATCTACCCAGTATATTGTTTTTCTATTTTAAGATAAATCTGAAATAACGCAGAACGGTTCAGATAGTTCCAGAAAAATAAACCCAGATTTCCATTAGCTCAAATCCTAATGGAAAATCTGGGTTTAGATCTTATACAGACAGCTATCTCAGCCTTAGCTAAAATCCGTCGCATCGACAAACGCCGCGACCATCGCCTCTAATCCTTGCTGATCTTCTGCGCTAAATCGGTTCAGGCTTGGGCTGTCGATATCGAACACGCCAAACAATTCACCATTCTTGATCACGGGAATAACGATCTCCGCATTCGATGCCGAGTCACAGGCGATATGGCCAGGGAATGCATGCACGTCGGGTACCAGTATTGTTTTACGTTCTGCTGCTGATGTACCGCAAACACCTTTGCCAAATGCGATCCGGGCGCAAGCAACTTTGCCTTGGAAAGGGCCGACTAATAATTCTTGCTTGTTTGTGTTGGCACTATGCGCCGATGTTTTAGCCGGTTTTACCAGATAAAAACCTGCCCAATTTAAATCAGCGATGGTGTCATAGACCAGCGCAGAAAATTGTGCCGCGTTGGCGGTGAGATCGGTTTCGCCTTCCAAAATGCTGATCACTTGGCGAACAAGTAATTGGTAATCGGGCTTGGTGCTGGCGCTAGGTGGTGTGAACATAGTGTGGATGCTTGAGTAAGAAGACAGGATAAGAAATGAAGTATCTTAATGAAGACCATGCATTATCCCAGAATTTCTATCCGAGTCACCAAACGTATTCCCACTTAAACTTCGCCGATAAAAATTCGGCACGTAGATTTTGGACGAAAAAAAGGGCAAGCATCTTATTGCTTACCCTTTTTAGTTTTTATCCTTACTCGTTCTGGCAGAGCTACATCAAATCAAGTCATACAGAATCAAATCGAGCCAGAACATCGTGCTACATCCGGTTATTAAGGGACGCTGCACAGACAATGTGTCATCGCCGCATAGCCTTTATTACCTTTATTGATGTCAGATAACCAGCTCAATTCTTTTGCCATCTGCATGGCGGATTCTGGTGGTAAACCAGTCGGGACAATCGCTACTTTGAATTGGTCGTTTAATACAGTCGCAAATGCTTTGGCGACAGATGTACCAAACATGCTGAAGACGCGATCAAATTTGGAAGGCTCGCGCTCAATATACACAGTACGGTAATCCGCACCGAGTTTAGCGCGCTTGGCTGCCGATACCAGAGCATCGCCGTAGGTGCCAACCGTGTCGACCAAACCGCGATCTTTGGCTTGTTGACCTGTCCAGACACGGCCTTGTGCTACTGCATCAATTTTCTCTGGCGTAGTTTTGCGCGCCTTGGCTGCTTTGGTAGTGAAATCATCATAGATGTGGTTAATGCTGGCTTGTATTACTTCGCCAAATTTAGGGTCCAGCGGACGTAGCGGATTGAAGCCGTCCGCCAGCCAGGTTGTGGTTGTGCCGCCAGTGTGTACGCCGATTTTATCCAAGGCTTTGTCAGCAGTTGGCAAGATAGCGAATACACCGATTGATCCAGTGACTGTGGTCGCGTCGGCGATCACTTCGTCAGATGCCATCGATATCCAATAGCCGCCAGATGCTGCTACGTTACCCATAGAGACGACTACCGGTTTGCCTGCACTACGGGTCAACTCCAGTTCGCGACGGATTAGTTCCGAACCAAAGGCGCTGCCGCCAGGGGAATCAACACGCAGAACGATTGCTTTGATCTGGTCATCCTCACGCGCTTTGCGGATCAGGTTGGCAGTAGAGAGACCGCCAATCGCTCCGGGTGGCGCCATCCCTTCGCTGATCTCGCCAGAAGCGATGACAACACCGATGGCATCGCCCAGAATTTTTGGTCTTAGTGAGGCCAGATAATCGTCAAACGCTACTTGCTTAAAACTCTTGTTCTGATCATCACGCGCACCTTTAGAAATCATTAACTGGCGAATTTCATCACGGGTTTTCAGTCCATCCAACAGCTTGGCATTGACCGCCATTTTTGCTGCGTCACCGTTAGTCGCTTTTAGCAAATCGGGTAATTGATTGATGCCTTGCATGATGCTACCAGCGGGTAATTTACGGGCTTTTTCTACATCGCCGGTATAGCTTGCCCACATCGCGTTATACAAATAACTTTCAGCTTCAGTTGCTGCGGCCGACGGTTCGTTGGCGATGTAAGGCTCGGCAAAACTTTTATAAGTACCGACCTTAATCAGGTTGACTGTGATGCCGAGTTTGTCGAGTGCATCGCGGTAGTAATTGCGATAGCGACCAAAGCCAGTCAGCATCACATTACCCATCGGGTGCATATACACTTCAGTCGCATGCGAGGCTAGAAAATATTGGCGCTGATCATAACTGGAGCCCCAGGCTACTACGGTTTTGCCACTAGCTTTAAAGCGATCAATCGCGGCAGCTACCTCACGCAACATTGGCAAGCCTGCGCCTTGCATCTCATCTGTCATGAGGACCAGGCTAGTAATCTTTGGGTCTTTGGATGCGCTGTCTAGCACCGCCAAAATATCGCGTAGCTGCATCGTTTTTTGTGCCGTACCTTGGGCTTCTGCCAGCAAAGTATCGCGTGCGCTACCAGCATTTTGTTCAACCAGGCTGCCTTTTAACGTCAGCATCAGCGCAGTTTTATCATCCAATTTTTTGCCTGGACCAGAGAAAATGCCAACGGCAATTACGATAATCAGAGTCAGCAAGATTAAATTAAGAATAAGGCGGCGGCCAAAATCCAGAGCATTCCAGACAAAAACAATGCTGTTTTTTATCCAGCGGATTGGGGTGAAAGACATGCGTGCTCCTGAAAGTAGGAAAGTATAGAAAAAATCAAAGTAAATGCCGGACGAGAACTATTTGTGACTACTGATGACAATTGACGATAACTGGTAACAGTTGTTGAAACTAAAAGCGCTATAGCATAGAGCTAAAAAGCGCCTTATTGTGATTCAGGCGAAAATTATTCTGGCCAGATGGCTTGTAAAACTTGCGCCAGATGAGCGCCAGCTTTCGTCAACGCATCTTCTTTGACGTTATACATGGTTTTTTCATAAGCTAACGGTAAGGCGATAGACCAGTTATTGCCTTTGACATTGGGTGTACGCTGACTAAATTGCGCGCCGCCAAAAACCAGACGGGCGTTGCGGATCGATTCGTCTGCCCACAGCACTGGCCATTCTTGGATCGGGGCAGCATCCGCAGCGACAGTTTTAGCTTTTTTCGCCAATGATTCGTTCATCCTGCCGCGCTTAAAATTCAGCGGCACATCGTCCCACAGCGAATGTAAATTACCACAAGGGCAATTTAACGCATTGCCACCAATGGTATTAGATGTTTTGTCATATTGCGTGTCGTCGGGATTAATGATTTTGCCGTCTGCACCAAGATAAATTGAGCCTACATGCAAAGGTTGGTGGATATCGCCAACATAATGTGTCAGCAACTCCAAGGCTTCGCGCTGATCTTTAATGCTAAATGGTGCTGGTGCCGGTTTGCCGCTCAGCACATCGATACTTGCCTGAATCGCGTGCACCACATCATGATCGCTCGTCCCTGTATAGCCCGTTTTGTAGTGGTCGTGCTGCAAGCTCACATCGGAGTAGTGATATTGTTTGTGACAGCTTTCTTCATCCGCGCCCGGGTTACAGTTGCTTTGATTGCGACGGACAAAATCAGCCAGGGCCTTGATGTCTTCCGGGTTTTCAAACGGCTGGCACTCTGGATAGCGCCCTGGCACGGTGTAAGCGTAGTCTTTTTCAGGGCTGATACCTTTTGCACAATCAGCCCAGACGGAGACTAGCTCCAGACTGCGATTGCCCAAAATAGATTTAACTTTTTCACCCGCCTTAGTCCCGACCAGCATCGTATCGGCAATCGCGCCTACTGTTTGGTGCCCGTCAGCGCCCCAGGCAAAAGCCAGTTGAGGCAAATAAACCAGGCTAGCTAGCAGGCCAGCGACTAATTTTTTGTTGATATGTTTATTCATACAATTTCAAAGAGTCCAAGTGATTGGTAATGGCAATATGAGTAAATTCAATGTCCGGTGCTTTGTAGAATGCTGCGGATGGCCGTTATGTTGGTAATAGCCGCAATAGCGGTATTTCTGATTTCTTTTCTGCGCGAAAGATTAAACCATTTTTTTGCTAAGGCTGCCATCACCACTTGGTTTTTCAATAGGGCGAAAAATCTTTTGGAGGCCACATAGTCTCCTCGATAAACGTACTACTCGGATCCGTCAGGTGTTTTGCGAATTGCAGATAAAAATCCCGATTTTTCTCTGCTACTTGTCGTTCAATTTCTGCAATCGATGCGATACATGGAATGACTTGTCCATAATAATCAGTTGCCGGGCCAATTTGCCGAAAATTAAAATGATAACGTTGTAGCAGCCGCATCAGACTCGGCTCCATCGCGGCCAGCAAATATTTAATGTCACGCTGTTTCGCATAAGAAAACATCACCCGGAACAATTCCATCAGCAAGTCAGAAATACCGAAATCGGTGAAGTCATTGCGTTGCTCGCCGATGCCTGTAGGCACGGTTAATCTGTCGGGGCGCATGGTAGAGCGTTTTTTTTTGCTGATTAAAAGGCGTGAGATTTCCGCAAACTCTAGCGGCGATGCATCTTTTGGCAAATCTTTGACCGCACAATGATCAAAAATAGGGAAATGCATATTTGTCGATCGTACTAAACGCAGGCTACCAACAATGTTTTCGCCGTGTGCAAAGGCGCCCAGATGAATTGCAGAGTCATCATATTCGTCTTGTTCTGTTTCAGAAGGATAATCTTTCGGATCAAGAAACAATTTTTCGATGCAATACACCTGGTAGCGCAAGGCAAATATTTTTTGCAGTTCGTCTCGTTTTTGTACTCGTTTTACATAAAACATCAAAAGCCTTTATCTACTGGTTTATGCGATCGTCTGTATTTAAATATTGTTATGTGGAAAATCGCTTTTTTTAAACGTTTTTTGCACCAAGATATGTGCAAGAAGTTTAACTATCATTGACAGTTTTTTAGAATGAACCAACGTAAGATACATTCTAGATATTAGTAATTATTTGATTATCTGAGTCAACATTGTCTTGTACTAGGAATTGCTTCCATTTTTTCGCTGATTCTTTTATTGAATCTCCCACTCTAGCAAGCTTCTTATTTATGTTTGATGCTTGATAGTTATTCCTTATAATTATTGCTTAATAACATCAATAAACCATTAAGCGGATAACGAGCTTCATTTCAGATGTGCCTGCCACACGTAATACTACGAATAGTAGTATGCATTGCTGAAATTTTATTCTTCTATCCGCAAAAAAAGACTGTATGCGACCACACGGAAACTTTACCACTTATATTGATGACCAAGTATTGGTGTCAGAGGTGCGTGGCCAATGGAATATTGAACTACTGGACGCGTGGTTTAACGCGATGATGCCCCATATTGAAGAAATTTCTGCAAAAGGGCTCTGGGGCACGGTAGGGATTATGCATGATTCTTTGCTGTGTTCTCGCGAAGCCTTAGAAACACTAGCATACAGAGCACAAATTGCAGTAGATAAGCGTCATTTGGTTTGCAGTGCGTTTGTGGCAAAACAAGATGTTGAAGGACGTAACTTTATCGAACCAGTGTATGAAAAATTCTACAAAGGCGTTTGCCCTATTCAATTTTTTGATAATTATGGGGATGCCAAGGCCTGGGTAGTTCAGCAATGTGCGGATGCTGCAAAGAAAGGTTTGCCCAGCTTGAAGATTGATGAAAAGATGTAATTTACTTAAGTAAGTCTGCTGCTTGCTGATGCATTGCAAGTTAGTAATAAAGACATGATTGATCAGGCACTACCAGTATTCGTTAGCACGCCGGAATAGCTCATTGAAAAATATGTCACCGCGTATTCATAAAATATTAGAATAAAAACATTCTGCAATTTATTCTAACTATCCTCCTTATTCGACACAAACCCTAAACCCCGTTAAACTTGTCAGCTTTTGTTTAATTTGGCCAATACCGTGTCCGACCTCAATTCTCCCGCCGATTCTGAAGCAATTCAGCCCTCTGTCACCGTTTCCAGTGATTTGATTAACCGCGAGGTTGAGCGTCGCCGTACTTTTGGCATTATTTCTCACCCAGACGCGGGTAAAACCACGCTGACCGAAAAACTTTTAATGTTTTCCGGCGCGATTCAGTTAGCGGGCACGGTCAAAGCACGTAAGAGTGGTCGCCATGCCACCTCGGACTGGATGGAGATTGAAAAACAGCGCGGAATTTCTGTTGCCTCCTCTGTGATGCAGTTTGAATATCGTGATCATGTCGTCAACTTGCTCGATACACCAGGTCACCAGGATTTTTCTGAAGATACTTATCGTGTATTAACGGCAGTTGATTCTGCCTTGATGGTGATTGACGCTGCTAAGGGTGTGGAGGAGCAAACGCTCAAGTTGCTGAATGTGTGTCGCATGCGGAACACGCCGATCATCACCTTCGTCAACAAGATGGATCGTGAGACCCGAGATCCTCTGGAATTGCTCGATGAGTTGGAATCGGTATTAAAAATCAAGTGTGCGCCGGTCACATGGCCAATCGGCATGGGTAAAACTTTCCGCGGTGTGTATCATATTTTGCGTGATGAAATTTTGCTCTTCACACCAGGTAGCGAGCGTGCCGATCAAGAATTTGAAGTCGTCAGCGGAATCAACAATCCTCGTCTGGCAGAAATGTTCCCACTAGAAATTGAACAGTTAAAAATGGAAGTGGAACTGGTGCACGGCGCCTCCCATCCGTTTAGTCTGGATGATTTTTTGGCAGGTGTTCAGACGCCGGTCTTCTTTGGTTCTGCAATCAACAACTTTGGTGTGCGCGAGATTCTCAATGCCTTGCTGGACTGGGCGCCAGCACCGCGTGAGCGTGATGCCAGCGTGCGTTCGGTAGCACCAAAAGAGGTGCCGTTCACTGGATTTATTTTTAAAATTCAAGCGAATATGGACCCCGCTCACCGTGACCGTATCGCCTTCTTGCGGGTCTGTTCTGGCCGCTTTGAGCGCGGCATGAAACTCAAGCATTTACGCTTGAACCGCGAGATCAAAGTGTCTTCGGTAGTAACCTTTATGGCGTCTTCCCGCGAGCAGGTGGAAGAAGCTTATGCAGGCGATATTATCGGTTTGCCGAATCACGGCAATATGCAAATTGGCGATAGTTTCTCTGAGGGCGAGTTGTTGCAATTCACGGGAATACCTTACTTTGCACCTGATTTTTTCCGCACAGCACGGATTCTGAATCCACTGAAAATCAAGCAATTGCAAAAGGGTTTGCAGCAGTTGGGTGAAGAGGGAGCAGTACAAGTATTTAAGCCCGTGGTCAGCAGCGATTTGGTATTGGGCGCGGTTGGAGTATTGCAGTTTGAAGTTGTAGCAAGCAGGCTTAAAAATGAATACGGTGTCGATGCCGTATTTGAAGGCACCAGCATCAGCAGTGCCCGGTGGATTACTTGCGATGATAAAAAAATGCTGGCTGATTTTGAACGCTCCAGCGCTGGCGGCAATATCGCTTTTGATGCAGCTGGCAATATGGCTTATCTGGCTACCTCCGGTGTGAATTTAAAGTTGACACAAGAACGTTGGCCTGGTGTGGTGTTCCATGCGACCCGTGAGCATGCCGCTAAGCTGGATTAAAATCCGAGGAAAATCAAACAAAACCGCTATTGAGAAATCACCGGCGGTTTTTTTATGAGGATTTAAATCGTGGCGCCAAAGATAAAGTCACCAGCGCAATCGCCAGCGGCAAAGTAGAAATAAATCCCAGATATTTGAATCCTGCTGCGCCGACTAATCCACCAATAAAAAATGCCGAGATCAGCATCGATTGTATTTTTAATTTTACGCGATTGGCGACGACTTCCGATTGACTGGGAATGGTTTTATTGCGGTTCCAGTAAATTAATTTACCCAATTCAATCCCTATATCTGTGACTAAACCTGTGACATGCGTGGTACGGATTTCTGCGTTAGAAATTTTAGTGATCAGCGCATTTTGTAATCCCATCACATAGCACAACAATACCGCGGTGAACGATACCGTGATCACTTCATGCTGGCGCAATGTCGTACCGACTAGACCAAATAGTAAAAGCAAACTGGCTTCTAAAAGTAATACCGGTGTGTAGATATAGTCCGGCGTATTGCGTTTGGCATAGTTGACGATGATTGCAGTGCTGGCCGATCCTGAGATAAACGCAGCAAGCATCAGCAATGCCGCAAATGCGGGTATCAGCCGGCCTAAAATAATGTCATCTGCAGCTGAGGAGACGATCCCCGTCATGTGCGAGGTATATTGCCCCACCGCCAAAAATCCACCGGCATTAAGCGCGCCAGCATTACATGCTAAAGCAACACCCAGATGCAAATTGGCTTGCGCCGTGCGTTGGGGTGAGGTTAGTTGAGCGAGATAACTAAGTGGCATAGCGGCAATCGATGCAGATGTGAGCAAGTCCCTGAGATATTTAGGAAGATGATTCAGTGTAGCGGACGAAACGGAATACCAGCAAGCTGATACGCTGATACCGTCGCAAATCAAAGTAATTTCAGGACTTATGCAAAACCGCATCCGCTGTGTTGTAGCGCTGATCCGTACAAGTTGTCACTCGATCTGACAGGATGTATCAGATCGTGAATGTCACGGTTGTGCCCTTAGGCGCTGGTCAAATGATTTTCTTGAGCGTTTGCATAGGTACGAACGCTGACATACGAACAGATCCAGTAGACATAAGCTTACTCAATGCGTAAGCTATTGCACTTATCACGAATGCAATTTTTAACGTGGATAAGCTACTTTGGTTGTTTGAAACTGAGTTCGGAAGTGGGACGTTAGGTGTCCATGGAAGCTGCCTGCCTTTCCTGGTTATTTAGTGCTGTATATATGTACCGCATATAGCGGAAAGCGTTACAGAGCAGGAGTTACGGACGGGTTGGCTTGCAAGGATGCCCGGACAAGCCGCCAGGTTAGGCGGAATTTTTTTCACTCTATTTGAAGTTAGGCGTCAAAAATGCGCTTTCACACTTTCCTCGTCACTGGGGTAGAAGTCTTGCAGCTCGGCGGTCAGCATTGGGAAAGCAATGCATGGCCTCTAGAGCATTGGCACCAACACAAGGGTCGATTTCGTCTCTTTACCATTGCAATCGATGAGCAAGTCTCCAAAGCGCTAGAGTCCAAGAATTACGGAGGCTCGGTCGAGGGCATTGTTGTCGCTCTTGAGGTCGCCGCCTTCGGTCAGTGGCCAGAGATGACGTTTACAAAAAACGACACGCCCCCTTCGTTCAAGCCTAAACATCGCGACCTCTGGTGTTATGCCAAGCTCGACTGGACGACAATTCAGAACCTAACGCTCAAGCAGCAGTTCAAGGCATATACCAATGCTGTGCTTGAAGCAATCGATCGAATGAGCGATGCCAAGCGCAAGCCTAAAGGCTTCCTCGTGCACGAGTGCACAAGCGATCTGCGCGGTATTCTGGGTAGCATGAAGGCATCAACACTCACAAGGGCGGCGCATGCAGCCAGCAACGCCTAACCCTGCATCAAGCGGACTGGCCTTCGGCCAGCCAGTTAATTCAAACGTTAGGTGCTTATGAACCATCGAGAACGTGTAAAGCAGTACGAGGAATACATGGTGGCGCAAGGAGTGGCAAGAAACAATGCCGTGCCTAAGCTGTGGCGTTGGATGTGGTCCATTGGGATTGAGTGTCCGCCACCACCATTTATTAGTTTCATTGTCTTGGGGCTTATCAGCGGTACATGTCTCGCCATAATCCCGCCGATGTTGTGGCTCTATTCCACACTTCGTCATCCGGCTAGGCATCACTTGTCAGCGGTAGAGGTTTTTTGGTTCATGGCGGGTTGCTTTGCGGTCGGCTCGTTGGTCGGTCCGTTTTACTATCGACACATCGCACGCAAATATGGTCTCGTTTGCTGGTCAAGCTTTCGCGGCAAGCGTCAAGATTCGTAGGGACATCTATGAGGCTTCAAGTACTTAACGATTCAATCGAGAGGACAGCGCCCTGCAAGCGGGGCGCCGCCTCTCATCTCAAACCTTAAAACATTATCGCCAGTGTCTCCTTTCAGTGGCGGATTCAACCAGACGTACGTTCGATGATCGCTAGCGACCGTAATGTAGCGATTTCAGACGCTCATTATCTGACACGCTATGTTCGGTTGGATTGCAACTACGACAGCTTATCCGTATAAAGTAATCTCATCGTCACGATGCCTTGCAGAGATAATTTTAATAAATCCTAAATTTAATCGTTTTCAGGAGATTGTTATGACCATCAAATTAATTCGCGGCCAGACCCGCGATATTGGCTTCCCAGTGAAGCGTTTGCTGCCGGATGCAACGATAAGACGCATCGGACCGTTTGTATTTTTTGATCATATGGGGCCGGCGTTCTTCACTCCAGGTGGGCACGCTGGTGACGTCAGACCCCATCCGCACATTGGTCTGGCAACGGTGACCTACCTGTTTAGCGGCGCAATGATGCACAGAGATAGTCTGGGTAGTGTGCAGCGGATTGTGCCTGGAGATATTAACTGGATGACTGCGGGACGTGGGATAGTGCATTCAGAACGTATGCCTGAGGATATCCGTGAACAAGGCATCGCAGTACAGGGTTTGCAGATGTGGGTGGCTTTGCCGGAAAAAGATGAAGAGATTGCGCCAGCCTTCCATCATTATCCGGCGGATGAATTGCCAAGGATTGAATTGACTGGGGTGCGGCTGCATGTCTTGGCAGGTCGGGTGTTTGACCAGACTTCGCCAGTGGTTTGTCATAGCCCCACTTTATATGTGGCCGCATGGCTGGAGCTGGGCGCTATGCTGGATATTCCGGCGACAGCAGCGGCTTACGCGGAGCGTGGCCTATACGTGATCAGTGGCGGCGTGGTTGTGAATGGGCAGCCTATAGAGGCGGGCACACTGCTTGTGCTAGAAGCTAGCGAGGACATTGTGATCAAGGCCGGTGCCGATAGTATTTTGATGCTGTTGGGCGGTGACGCCTTGGAGAAAGCGCCCAGCTTGTGGTGGAATTTTGTGTCCACTTCTAAGGAGCGTTTAGAGGCCGCGAAACTAGCATGGGCTAATCAGGACGCAAGCCTGTTCCCGCCGGTGCCGGGTGAGTCGGAATGGATACCCTTGCCTGATCATTAGCGCTATAACAGCGTGCCTGACATTGCGATAACGGCTATGCGATGGCGATATGAATGTGGTTAAAAGGGTAGTGAGGCGATGATTAAACACATCTATTTAGCGTGAGAATGGATCTTTTTGTTATCGTCAATTTAATATACTCCCATTAGGTATATATGGAGTGTCCATTTATTAATTGGACGATACGGCATATTTAGTAAAATAAATGGGGAGTATATTAAATTTGCCAAATTTTTACGTAGATAACTGCTTATTCACAATCTCTCGCCATGTTGTTTATTCAGGCCGATGATAAAGGGAGCACCTGATTGTTTTTTCAATTGTCAGCTAACTGAATTACTCAACAAAGCTCACCGGTACGCATGTCGTTTCTGCGTGCCTTTAGCAGTAATCTTGCTGTTGCTCTAACAACCGCAGCCCTCAGAGCAACAGCTTTAAGAACCATCGCTTGCAGGCGAGCCGCCTAAGCTGACGCGGCTCTTTCATGGTTCAATCGTCGCAGCAAACCATTGGTGGTACGCGGCCATCCGATTGGGCCAAACCAAGCGCCGCCAGCAATCGCAGTCGCATTGACTACCCCATAAATCACCAGCGCAACAGCTTGCGCCAAAAATACACCAGCCAAGCCGCCGCTATGATGCATTGCCATCCAGCCACCGATACCAGCAACTGACAGGCGGACAATATTACCTAGCAACGGCCACATCAAACGCCCAGCTCCTTGCGAGCAAAAATACAGCGTCAGACCCAGTCCGAAGAAGCCATACATTGGACCGACAATATGCAGATATTGAGAGCCAGCCTCCAGCATCGCCGGGTCGCTGTTAAAAATACTCAGCCACGCGTGCGGGAAAAATGCGGCCCATAAACCAATCAGTTCTGTGACCACAAACGCCATGCCAGCGCCAATCCAGCTTGCCCGCAAAGCTCGCTCATGCTGACCTGCGCCTATGCAGGTGCCGACCATGGTGACTAGCGGGCCGCCCAAGCCAAATACCAGCGGTACCAATAAATATTCTAGCCTTGATGCAGTGCCATAACCGGCAATCGCTGCAGTACCAAAGCTGCCCACAAATGCCGTCGCAATACCAATGGTGACATTGGTCGCAACCGTAGATACCGCGCCGATCAATCCCACTTTTAAAATGTCGCCAAACAATTTTTTCTGGAATGTGAAGTTGACCAGAGTTGGGCGTAATAAGCTTTTGCTGGATCGCAAGTAAATAAAAAATACGATACAACCGATAAAATAATATGCCACCAAGGCCATCGCACCGCCGGCAATACCCATAGGCGGGATAGGTCCCCAGCCAAAAATCAGCAAGGGTGACAAAGGAATCAATACCACTGTTCCCACGCAAGTCACCATCGCCGGAAAAGCCATATTGCCGGTACCCCGGATAATCGCCGCGAAGCAGTTAAATAACCAGATCAGCACCGCACCTGAGAACACCCAGCTGGAATAAGTGAGTGCAGCATCTAGCGAGCCGCCATTGCCGCCCATCTGGCTATACAGCCAATGTCCGCCAGTCAGCACAATCAGCGTAAACGTCAATCCAAATCCAAGCGCAATCAGCATTGCATGCAACACCAATGCATCGGCATCAGCACGCCGCCGAGCGCCCAGTGCCCGCGCAATCGCAGATGCAATCCCGCCTCCTACTGCGCCGCCCGACATCATTTGCATCAACATCACAACAGGGAAGGTCAGCGCCATACCTGCCAGCGCATCGGTGCCTAATTTGCCGACGAAATAAGTTTCGATCAAGCCCACTGCGGCTTGTGCTGCCATCACCAAAACATTCGGTGCGCCTAGCCCCAATAAGGTCGATAAAATCGGTGCTTCCAGCAACAGCTTGGTGCGTGCATCCATTGATGTATCAGGTATGGCGGTTGTCGCTACTAGCTTTATCGTATCTGGAGTAGCGCTCATTTGAGCGCTTATGTTAGTGCTGGGAGCGGTTTGCATACGATCTTTCAATATGGGTTTGCAGCATGGTTTTACTAATTAACTCGGATTAACTTCTTGATCAATTCAGTAATCAGTTTCAAGATTATTAATCTGCATTTTGATGTGCAAAAAATCCGCGTACTGCCGCCAGCAATTCATCTGACAAAGGATCGCCCTTGGTCGCTCTTGCCAGCGTCATTGCGCCGACCACGGCTGCCATTGCCACCAGTGCTTGCTCACGCTGAGTCTGCGCGCCTGCACCCGCCATGGTTTCAAGCGCTTTTGCCATATTTTTAATGCCGCTCAGATAGGCGTCGCGCACTGGTTTATCCGGCGTTTCGCGCATCACATCCGTCGCAAATGCCAATGCCGGGCAACCTTGGCCGGCATTATCTCTATGGCGCGAGGTCAGATAATGGTCGGCATAGTTTTTTAAACTGGCGGCACCGTCCACGCCTGAGCCTGCTTGTTTTGTGCGTTTTTCCCGGCTCTGTGCTGCTTTTGTAAAGGCGTGTTCACAGGCGACAGCGGCGAGTTCGTCCTTTGAGGCGAAGTGGCCATAAAACCCGCCATGCGTCAGCCCTGCTGCCGACATCAAATCCGCCACGCTGACACCAGCAATACCTTGCTCGCGGAATAAACGAGCCGAAACATCTTCAATCGTCGCACGATTGGATTCCATTTGTTCGCGTGATACCCGTGGCATTACCTACTCCCGATTTGGTCAATAAATACATCATAGATGATAATCGTCATAAATAAAATAGATTATTATTATCATCTATAAAAATTTAAAAATAACTTATTTCTAGGCGTGTTAGACGGTTGGCGGTGTTTATCTTGCTCAGGAACAGCAAGGGTATTTCAATACTGAGAGAGAATTGGGTACAGTTGTTGCAGGACTGTTTTATTAGCTGTAAATCACTCACTAGTTTTTAATGAGCAAACATGGTCGAAACTAGAGTGAATAAATAACTGCTAGCGAACGACCTGTATGGATGAGGTTTCCCGGCGTCAGTATTCTCAACCTATGAATAGCATCACGCTGAGTCCGATCATAGAAATTGCGATCGCCGTATCCAGTAAGCGCCATGCAATTGCTTTGCTGAAGAGTGGAGCTAGTTTGCGTGCGCCGAACCCCAGCGCAAAGAACCAGGCGAAACTGGCCATTGAGCCGCCAAGTCCAAAAATCCATCGACCCGTGCCTTGGCGCTGATTGGCTAGCGAGCCTAGAAGAATCACTGTATCCAGATAAACATGTGGATTGAGAAAAGTGAAGCTTAGACAAGTCGCTATGGCGGTGCCCAGGGATGCGCCAATCTCGGCGTTAACCACTAGGTGATTTGACTGGAGTGCTCGCTTTCCCGCAGCGATACCATATGCTGCTAAAAATATCGCTCCGCCATATCGTGCGAAAGTTAGTACAGCAGGATTCGATTGAATCAGTAGTCCCAGACCTGCAACCCCAGCTATGATCAGCAATGCGTCGGCGCAGGAGCACACCAGAACGACCGGAACAATATGCTCATTCCGTATACCTTGTCGTAAGACAAAAGAATTCTGAGCCCCGATGGCGAGGATGAGGGTTGCTCCCGATAGAAATCCAGAGAGAAAATCAGAGATCATATAAACCTAGCGCAATCAATAGAGTAATAAAGGGATAGCGCAGATTATTCAGCTAGAATCATTAAGTAAAGCTAAATATTTTTAATCTACATTAGAAAAAATGAATATCAAAGTCGATAATGCCCAGCTGTCTGCATTTGCTGCCGTACTGAATGAGGGAACCTTTGAGCTTGCTGCCCGGAAGTTAAACCTGACACCTTCAGCAATTAGTCAGCGAATCAAGTTGCTTGAGGATCGTTTGGGGCAAATCCTGATCCAGCGCACAACGCCCTGCCAGCCTACGGCAGCAGGGCGTATATTTTTGCGATATGCAGAGCAGGTGGCTTTGCTGGAATCAGAAATGTTTTCTGGTTTATCTGTGCAAACAGAAGATGCTTCTGTTGCCGTAAGAATTCCGATTGTCTTAAATGCCGATTCGTTGGATAGCTGGTTTAGTTCAGTATTTCAGGCGGTCGCACTTGATGGTTCGATGATGTTGGATGTCAGAACCGAGGACCAAGACTACTCAATGGCTCTTTTGCGCGAAGGTAGCGTAATGGCTGGAGTGAGTGCCAGCGCAGATGCAATCCAAGGATGTAAAGTTGAACCGTTGGGCATCATGCGTTATCTGGCAGTTGCTACACCGGAGTTCAAGACACGCTATTTCCCAAAGGGCGTTAATGCAAAAGCGCTTGAGCTTGCCCCTATGTTGAAGTTCAATCAAAAGGATGCCTTGCAAGATGTTTTTATATCACGGTTCACGACAAATTTAATCCGACCTCGCATACACATGATTCCATCTACCCGCTCATTTTTTCAGGCGGCGTGCGCAGGTCTTGGCTGGGGCATGATGCCAGAGCACATTGTTGAGTCAGCTTTGCAGCGAGGGGAGCTGATCCATATCGCGAAGAGGTATCCGCTAGATATTTCTTTGTATTGGCATCGCTGGAGAATTAGTTCAACTTATCTGGATTGTATTTCCTCGATGGTTCACGAGGCAGCGCAAAAGACCTTGCGCTAATCATTCAAAAGTAATTTCTTTTTAGTCGCGCGTGAAAAATACGTGTTCGCCAGCTAAGAAAAATCATTCAGTTCTGCCATCCATAACGCCGCGTCTATGTGACGGAATATGCGCCGCAGGATCGTCTTTGGAAAATACATAATGTTGAAACAAGGCACCCCAGGCGGCTCTTTGATCTGGCGGTAGTTGTTTTAAATTCGTCAGACAATGCACCAGACATTCAAAGGGCGTACTTGGCGTTTGTTCAGTGCGGATCGGGCCACCCCACCAATAGTTGATCAAGACATTGAGCTTGCTCAGCGACTCCACATGATGCCACCACAAAGTTGGGATATAGATTGCATCACCAGGCTCCAGTTCTGCAACGAAAGCATGTTCCAGTGCTTGTTTGAACCGGGGGAATTGCTGAAAATCCGGCTGTTTGAACGACACCAGACTAATCGGTGAGTTGGTTGGTGCAAAGTCTAAAGGGCCAATATACAAGTTGGCCACCTGATCTGGTGGGAAGATCGTAAAGCGTCGCTTACCACTGACAACACAGGCAATATTGTAGGAAGTGTCAATATGAGCAGGTGTCGTCACCTTGTTACCAAGCCAGATTCGGGGAGCGATTTGCTCACTCATGAATGGCAAAACATTGTCCACCAAAAAGCCGGGCAGACATTCAGCGATCAATGCACTTTGTATCGCTACGGAAGGTGCCTGATCAAACTGGCTGTAGCGCATTATTTGATCTAACACCGCCGAGATTGATAATTTATTCCGTAAAAAATTAAAACCATCCAACGCCTCATTATAAAAAATACGGCCGTCCTCTTGGGGCGGTGTCAGTATTACATCGACGGCCGTACCGTTATCCAGATTTTTTAAATAACGATAAGTAGCCTCTACCGACGCTTGCTGTGCTGAGGGCCAATGTTTAACAAATCCGCGTAAGACGCAGGGCTGGCGCGTACCAATCACATCGCGCAAAAAAGTCGTTTCATCCAGTTGATGAAATTCTCTCAGTGGCTTCAATTCAAGGTTTGACATGAGTTGTATTCTTTAAAAGTAGCGATGTACTTTGATTTGGCTTCTCAAATTCATACTGGCGAAGCGGGTGGTGGTGGTGGTCGGGTTGCTACCTTGTTTTGATTCAAAAAATCACGAATGAGACTGAGTGTACTTCATCGTTAGATAAGACATTAATACCAATTATATATCCAGTCCTGAATATTATTTTATGCCTCATTCGCTAATTTGATTGCGATGGGTTTGATTTCCTTTATTGATTGCTCAAAAAAATAGATGGTTCCTGTCTATGACAATGGACAAATTTTGTATCGATTTTTAAGCCTGGTGTTCAAGCGAAAACGCCCAAGAAAAGCCCCCGTCAGAAAAAATTTCTCTGCAATATCGTTTATCTGATAAATGATTAAGCTTATTTGTTTGTTGTAAAAACTAATCAGTCCACTTTTATAAAAAACATATTTGAATTAAATAATTATTGATTTAAATCAATGGCTTGTAATGTTTGTTTAATTCTTCTTATTAGTACCAATATGAGTATCGGTAATACCACGTAGATACCGCTTGACAGCCACTTTTACGCTAACTACAGTGAGCCCACTGCTTCCTATTTCAGGCGAAAATCAAAGTATCAGTCGCCCCAAAGATAAAAAGCATGAGAGTGATCTTGCTAGAGATTTTTTATCTTACTCAATCAGATTCAGTTTTTATTTAACCACGGTCTGCGCATTTGAAACGCCATGGCCTGATTGAGTAAGTAAAGACCTTGTGTCGTTTTATAGAGTTAGTTTTAAATTGTGGCATTTAAGTGGTTTTGTATGTTTGACTTGGTAAGTTGCAGTATCGCGGGTGGTATCGAAACGCTCTTCTGTATAGAAAAAAATATCTCGCAGCAGGGCATCAAATTGTTTTGATTGATAAATCTTGGGGGAGTAAATGAAAAGTAATCTGACACTTAAGTTAGCACCTAAATCAACGCCTAAACTGACGCCAATCGCGTCCGGTGTTGCAGTGCTAATCATGACAGTCGCAATGTCAGCACAAGCGCAGCAAGCCGATCCGGCAGCACAAGAAGTGGTGGTTACGGGTATTCGCGCTGCTGCACAACAGTCTTTAAATCAAAAACGTAATGCGGATTCACATCTGGATGTGATCACTGCCGAAGATATCGGCAAAATGCCAGATAAAAACGTCGCTGACTCATTGCAGCGTTTGCCTGGTGTTACAACAAGTTCTGCTAGTGGTAACGAAGGTGGCTTTGATGAAAACGATCGCGTCAGTATGCGCGGCACCAACCCAAGTTTGACTCAGACCTTAATCAACGGCCACAACATGGCGGCAGGTGACTGGTTTGTCCTGAACCAAAGTGGTCCTGGTGTCGGACGTAGTGTCAGCTATACCTTGTTGCCATCTGAGTTGGTTAGCCGTGTTGAAGTCCATAAGTCATCTGAGGCCAGTTTAGTTGAGGGGGGTGTTGCTGGCTCCGTCGATATCATTACCCGTAAGCCGCTGGATTTTAAAAAGCAATTTACTGCTGAAGCGACTATCGGTGCGGTGTATGCCGATCTGCCTAAGAAGACCGATCCACAAATCAGCGCGTTGCTGAACTGGAAGAATGATGCCAATACGTTTGGTGTCATGATCCAAGCCTTCTCTGAAAAGCGTAGCCTGCGCCGTGATGGCCAAGAGATTTTGGGTTACGAAAAAATTGCACCTAACAGCAAAGTTGCCCTGTCTAATCCTGATTTGGCTGGAGTGTATTACCCAGGATTAATGGGTTCTGCATTATTTGAACAAGTACGTAAGCGTCAGGGTGGTTTGATTGATTTGCAATTCAAACCAAGCAATGATTTTACGATCGATGTTAATGCCTTCAGTTCGACGATGGATGCTGCTAACTATAATCGTAACTATATGATGTGGGGCACCCACTTCATCAATGGCGGTGCAGGACAAGCGCCTGATCCTGGTTATGTTGTGAGCACGACCAACGGCGTAAAAACTCTGACCAATGCTAACTTCACTGGTGTCGCTGGTACGCAATACGGCATCTACGATCAGATTTCCCGTCCTGATGCTGGTTCTGATACTAATTTTGTCAGCGTTGAAGCAAGCTGGCGTGTCAATTCGTCCTTCAAGTTAAATGGTCAGTTGGGAACTTCCAGCGGTACAGGAAAAACCTTGACACAAGACGTGGCTGAGTGGGATACCGGCAAAGGTAGTGGTGCTTCCTGGGGCTTGAACGGCATTGGCAGCGCCGCCAACTGGAATCTGGGTACGACTAATAATTCCAGCAATGCCAATACTGGTTTGGATTGGATTTTCGGCGATCAGCAAGTCAGCGTTAAAGATAAAGAAACTTGGGCTAAGCTAGACGGTGAGTATGCGATTAATCAAGGTGTATTTACCAACCTGAAATTCGGTGTACGTGCTACTGAACATAAGCGCAACAATGATTTTGTGAATAATCAACGTCCGGTTTTGGATGGCTCTGCATTCAACAATTTACCTGCTGGCGGAACAGTTTCATATCCAGGTAATTTTGGTAGTGGTCTTGGTGGTAGTTTTCCAACAAACGTCTGGTCCTATACCGCTGGTCAGTTAGCGGCTTATGACGCGCAATACGCCTTGCGTCCGACCGATGGCTCTCGTGAAAATTGGGCATCTGAGTTCGCGCTTAAAGAAAACACCAGTGCCGCGTATATCCAAAGCAATCTGGAAGGTCAAGGCTGGAGCGGTAACTTTGGTATCCGTTTTGTACAAACTAAAGAAAGCGTGACCTTACCATTTGCTGCCACTGCTACGACGCCTGGTGCGATCACAACATCCCTGTTTGGTCCATTCATCCGTCAGCAATTCGATAATACCTATAACGATATTTTACCAAGTGGGAATTTACGTCTTGATGTCACCAAAGATCTGGTTGCCCGTTTTGCTGTATCGAAGACGATGACTCGCCCAGACTACGGCGCACTGGCAAGTGCGATCAGCCTGAGTCCGCCAGCAGTTGCCGGTGGTGTAGGTAGCGGTAGTGGCGCTAATCCTGATCTGAAACCGATTCGCTCGAATAACTTTGACGCGTCCTTAGAATGGTATTTTGCACCGCGTTCTTTGTTATCCGCAGGGTTGTTCTATATGGATTTGACTAGCTATGTCGGGATAGGACAAGTCTCTAAGAGCTATATGACGTACAGCGCTCAGACACCACAAGGTGCGATGGTGCCGTATATTTTATCAGTTCCAACCAATACCAGCGCCAAGGTGAAAGGTATCGAGTTAGCGTATGAGCAGCCAGTCGGTAAGAACTTTGGTTTCTCCACTAACTACACTTATGCTGATGCCAAAGATGCTGATTCAAAAGACGTCGTGGGTGCCTCCAAAAATACTTACAATCTGAGTGGTTACTACGAAGATGATAAGTTTAATGCGCGTCTGTCCTATAGTTATCGGTCTAGTTTCTACAGTGGCTTAGATCGTCAGACTGCATTCTCGCAGGCGGCAACTGGAGCAGTGTCAGCATCCTTTGGTTATAAGATTAATGAGAATTTTGGTATCACTTTAGATGCACAAAATCTGAATAATCCAACGCTAAAATATTATGCCTTAAATGAAGATCAGCCACGTTCTGTGTACCAAAGTGGTCGTCAGTTCTACCTGACTTTGCACGCAAAAATGTAATATGAGTGACTGAGATGTTTGATATCGATGCTAATGTTGGTGCTGATTTCAAACCCCTCAAATTATCGGTGACGGGGCATATGCTCCGTCACCTTTTTCTTAGCGAAAGTAATCTGGTCGAAGCTGTCATCCGATCACTTGATTGAGATAGATATGATCAATATCGGTGCCATTAGTGACCCCATCGTTCTGCACAATAAAAGAAATAATGATTCGCTAGTACAAAAGATTTTTAAATACCACTTAAATACCTATTGACAACCACTATATAAAAGCTCTAGGATGTCTTATTGCACTGCAAAAAGCAGAATTAACAGTAAGAACTTAGTGAAAACCAATAAAAATTCTATGGGCGAGAAAGTGATTGATCAATACCAATACCTGATAGGCGTCGATGGCGGCGGCACCGGAACCCGAGTGCGTCTGGTGCAGGTTGGCGGTACTGAAGTCGGTCAGGGCAGTGCGGGACCATCTGGTTTGATGCATGGTATTGAGTCAGCCTGGCAATCGATTCTTGCTGCTACCAGAAAAGCGTTTTTTGATGCAGGGTTGGCGATGCCACCCTTACGAGAAATTGCCGCAGGTTGTGGCTTGGCGGGTATTCATAACAAGCAATGGGCAACAGAATTCTATGTAAAAAATCCGGGCTTTGGTTCCTTGGCGATCGGAACTGATGCCGAGACAACTTTGTTAGGCGCACATCAAGGCGCGGCTGGTGCGATTATTGCATTAGGCACAGGCAGTGCAGGCGAGGTGATGTTAGTGGATGGCATCCGTCGTGAAGTTGGAGGGTGGGGGTTTCCATCCAGCGATGAAGCCAGCGGCGCTTGGTTGGGTTTAAGAGCCATCAATCATATTCAGCATGTACTGGATGGACGCAGTCCAGAGGATGCGTTTTCTGCAGCATTGTTGCAAGCGTGTGCGGGCCCTGATGCTCTTACTGAAGCTGAAAATGAGACTGAACATAAAGCGAACAGAAGTAACACTGAGAGTCGTGATCTCATATTCAACTGGTTAGCCAAGGCAAATCAAACAAACTATGCCCAACTGGCACCGGTCGTGATTGCGCATGCACCCACGACGACCAGTGCTGGTAGCATTATGCTGGCTGCGGGTAGCGAAGTCGCTAAAATGGCGTCCGCATTAGATCCGTCGGGATTGTTGCCGATTGCTTTGTGCGGTGGCTTGGCAGAACCGATGCTGCCTTACTTGCCTTTAGATTTATTGCCTCGCATCGTAAAGCCAAAATCGGACTCAGCAGCGGGTGCATTGATTTTGATTCAACGTCAGATCAATTTTTAATACAGAACATGCAGTAAAAATTTAATCGCAAATTCATGAGTAATTTGTAAAAACGCTTCACTAGGAAAAAACTATGCAAGCGCAATTAAGTGATTTCAAACCAGATAGCGAAAGCTCTACGCCCTTGTATCTGCAACTGGCGAACAAATTAGCAACAGGCATCCATAGCGGCATCTGGCAGCCAGACGAGGCATTGCCATCAGAGCGCTTATTGTCCGAGGTATTAGAGATTTCTCGCGTCACTGCGCGCAAAGCCATTGATATGTTGTGCGAGCGTGGGCTGCTCACCCGCAAGCATGGCTCTGGCACGTATATCACCCCAAAATTAGAGCAACCTTTATCCCGTCTGACTAACTTTAGTGAAGAGCTGCGCCAACGTGGTTTTGCACCAGGTTCGCAATGGATTTCACGCGAAACCGGTATCGCCGCACCGGAAGAGATTTTGTCATTAGGTTTGTCGCCCAACACTGTGGTATCGCGGCTAAAGCGCTTGCGCACTGCTGATAATGTAGTGATGGCGATAGAGAGCACGACCATACCGGCGATCTATTTACCCAATCCTAAATTAGTCACCGACAGTTTGTATGGTTATCTGGAGTCGCATAACGTCACGCCGACCCGCGCCTTGCAACATATCCGTGCTGTCAACGCGACGGCCGAGCAAGCCAAGCTGGCAGGCATTAAACAAGGTGCGGCAATGCTCTACATTACCCGCGTTGGTTACTTGCCGACCGGTGCTGCGGTAGAACTGACGCACTCGTTTTGTCGCAGTGATTATTATGATTTTGTTGCGGAGCTGTTCAGATGAGTGGAACTTTGCAAGGCAATGTCCTGACTTCTTCCGGTTGGGTTAGCGGCTCTATCGATTTTGCAGAACGCGTGACGGCAATCCTTGGTGCGACCATTGATCCAGCACAAAATCAGCAAGTATATATTTTGCCCGGCTTTGTCGATCTGCATGTGCATGGCGCTGGCGGTAAAGACACGATGGAAGCAGGTGATGCTGCCGAGGTCATTGCACGCATGCACGCACAGCACGGCACGACCAGTTTGCTGGCAACTACCATGACCGCGCCCATGGCTGATCTGGAGGCAGCTCTGCACGCTTTAAAGCCAGTATGCGAAACCAGAACCAAAGGCGCAGCACGCGTACTTGGCGTCCATCTGGAAGGCCCGTATATCAATCCGGGCAAGCTCGGTGCTCAACCAGATTTTGCAAGGATTGCCTCGCTGGAACAGGTTAAGCATTTACACGATATTGCACCGATCAAACTGATCACAGTTGCACCAGAAATGGAAGGTCATTTACAACTGGTACGTGAGCTGACCGATATGGGTATGGTGGTGCAGCTCGGTCATACACTGGGCACGTATGAAGAGGGTGTCGCCGCTTTAGAAAATGGTGCCAAGGGTTTTACGCACTTGTATAACGCGATGTCGCGCCTTGATCATCGCGCGCCTGGCATGGTCGGCGCAGCACTCGCGCATGCACAATTTTCTGAAATTATTCCCGATCTGATGCATGTTCATCCCGGTGCGATCAAGGCGGCAATGCGGGCGATTCCGCATCTGTATTGTGTGACCGATTCTACCGCTGCGTCTGGTATGCCAGATGGTCAGTACATGCTCGGCCGTCAGGTGGTACATAAATGTCTGGGCGGTGTGCGGCTAGAAGACGGCACGCTAGCAGGTAGCACCTTGACGATGGATCAAGCCTTGCGCAATCTGGTCAGCATCGGTCTCGATATTGCGGACGCGTCTAAGCGTGTTTCCACTTATGCCGCCGATTATCTCGGCTTATCTGATCGTGGTCGTTTGCAAGTGGATAGTTATGCCGACATCGTCGTGCTTGACCGCAAGCTCAACCTGATTGCTGTGTATGTAGAAGGAGAAAAGATTGACCTCGCAAATGCTTAAGGAAGCCTGCTCGTCCGCCGAGTTTGTGGCGCATCAACTGACGCAGGACAAAGGCCGTTATATCGCGCTGGGAAAACATCTCAGAGATCATCCGCCGTCATCGGTATTGACGGTGGCACGTGGTAGTTCTGACCATGCCGCTAATTACGCAGCCTACCTGATCATGTCGCGCCTGGGTCGCATCGTTGCCTCTTTGCCGATGTCATTAGTGACATTGAATAAGTCACCGTTGCATGCCCGCGATGCGCTGGCGATTGCAATCTCGCAGTCGGGACAAAGCCCGGATGTAATTGAGCCGATTCGTTATTTTCGTGAGGGCGGCGCCTCCACGGTGGCATTAGTCAACGATGCGACATCGCCATTAGCGCAGAGCGCCGAATGGACTTTGCCTTTGCATGCAGGGCCAGAATTGAGTGTCGCAGCAACCAAGAGTTTTATTACCTCACTGGTTGCCGGTGCGCGTGTTGCAGGCAATTGGCAAAACGATGCGGAATTTTTGAGCGCGATTGAGTCTCTGCCAGAAGCCTTAGAGGCGGCTACCCGTTGCGACTGGTCTAATGCTTTAGACGTGTTAACCCCAGCGTCGCGCATCATGACCGTCGGGCGCGGTATCAGCTTCCCAGTCGCATTAGAATCGGCGCTTAAGTTTAAAGAAACCTCAGTCATACAGGCAGAAGCATTTAGTGGTGCAGAGATCAAACATGGCCCGATGGCCTTGATTGATGATGGCTATCCTCTGCTGATTTTTGCAACCCGCGGTCCTACCCAAGCAGGCTTAATTGCGCTGGCAGAAGAGATGCGTGGCCGTGGCGCTAATGTGTTGCTGGCAGCACCAATCGACGTAAAAGAACGTAACCTGACATTGCCTACCGCAGCCACACCAGACCTTGATCCCATCGTGGCGATTCAGGCGTTTTATGTCATGGCAGCGCACTTGTCGATCGCCCGCGGATTAGATCCTGACAAGCCACGGCATTTAAGTAAAGTGACCAAGACGAATTGAAATCGCACGAGGAAAAACACTAGTGCGCATTTGGTAACGAAAGAGCATAGCGCTTTTTTTAAAACTGTTTATAAATATACTCCTAGTTAGTATATTTACATTGTCCATAGAAAACCTGGACAATCAGCGATATTTTACAAAAAAATAGGGGAGTATTTCTTTGTCAGGCAGAATGTGGCGTTTAGTGATGGGGCAGCGAGCTAGCAAAATCCTTGCAAGGCTAGCGGTATCCATGCGGCGCGCCATATTCCTATTCTCGTTCGCGGTAACGGTCTCTGTGCTTGCTATGACTAGCGTAAACGCTACAGAAAAAATCGAATTCTGGACCATGAGCTTAAAGCCGAAGTTCATTCCGTATTTTCAAACGCTGGTTAAAACGTATGAAGCGCAACATCCCGGTGTCAAGGTCGAGTGGGTAGATTTCCCCTGGGATATTTTGCAACTGAAACTCATCACCTCGATTGCAGCAGGCACACCGCCTTCACTAGTCAATCTCAGCGTGCCGTGGGCAGAAGAATTTGCGCGTGATGGTTTTATCGAACCGGTTGACGGTCTGATGAAGAACAAAACGGTCTACACCAAAGGCGCGCTCGATGATCTGACCTTTCGCGGCAAGCTCTACGGTTTTCCACATTACAGCAACGTCAATGTGATTGCCTACAACCGTAAAATTCTGAGTGCTGCTGGGATCACGCAAGCACCGAAAAATATGGACGAGCTGCTCGCCTATGCACGCCAGATTGCAGCCAAAACTGGTAAGGCTGGCTATGCGCCTGCGCTAGGCAAGATCGATGGTTTTTTAATGCAGCAAGGTCTGCCGCTGATCAAAGATGGCAAGGCTGTTTTTAATTCGCCCGCCCATATCGCCTTGATCAAAAAGCTCGCTGACACCTATAAGGTGAACGGTTTTTTGAAGGATAAATTGTTTGCCGAAGACAATTTCCCCGCCGTGGTGGATGCTTATCTGGGCGGTCGCTTAGGCATGATGGTCAGCGCGCCAACTGCCTTAAAACGTATTCAGGCCGACTCTGCCGAAATCTATGCGAATACCGCGATTTTCCCTGCGCCTGTTGGTCCTACGGGTATTGCCGACGGTGGTTGGATGTTTAACTTTGCTGTACCAAAAGGCGTCAATCCCCGATCGCTTCCCGCGATTGCTGAGTTTGCCCAATTTCTGACGAACGACGAGAATCAATTAGCCTTTGCTAAGATTGCCAAAGTCATGCCGACCACAGTCAAAGCACTTGCTAATCCTTACTTTGCACAGATGCCGGATCATGCGGGCGCAGCAGAAGTTGCGCAGACCGTTGCTGCTGGTTCTATGCAGTATTCACGC
This sequence comes from Undibacterium sp. GrIS 1.2, assembly GCF_040544435.1. NCBI lineage: Bacteria > Pseudomonadati > Pseudomonadota > Betaproteobacteria > Burkholderiales > Oxalobacteraceae > Undibacterium > Undibacterium sp. GrIS 1.2. The sequence continues at coordinate 20,870 of NZ_JBEONP010000030.1, read as the reverse complement.
AGTTTGTATGTGGATGGCATTACTGATTACGATGAGTTGCGGCGGTTTCTGGTGCAGGCAGTAGAGGCGGGAATGACGGGCAAAAAAGAGATCAAGCTGGCACTTGATGAGGCAGTGGCGATCTGGAATAAAAAGCTGGCTGCTGACGTTAATGCACAAATCCATGCCGGGATGATGGCGAAGGAGGATCACTGATTATGTCCGCCTTTCGACGACATAATGTGATTGCCTATGTATTCCTCGCACCGGCTTTATTGTTGCTCGCGTTGTTCTCGTTCTGGCCAGTGTTATATGGCTCCTATCTGAGCTTTACCGATTTCAGTTTAGTCCGCGCTACGCATTGGGTGGGTTGGGATAATTATCGCTATATTTTTGGAAATGCGATGTTTGTCAACGGTCTTAAAAATTCCCTGCTATTTTTATTGATCGTCCCGTTTATTCAGGTCGGTGCGATCTTACTGGCGTCGCTGGTCAATACCCAATTGCCAGCGATACGCTGGTTCCGTGCGGCTTATTATGTGCCGGTGGTGACCACGGTTGCGGTAGTCGGGATTATGTGGGGATTTATGTTCCATGATCAGGGCGCCTTGAATTATGCACTCCTGAAACTGCATGCCATTAATCAACCACTGGGCTGGTTATCGGATGATAGTCTGGCGATTTTCTCGATTATGTTTGTCTCGCTCTGGCGCGGACTGGGCTGGTATATGGTGATGTATCTGGCGGCGCTGCAATCCATCCCGGCCGAGATGCAAGAAGCCGCCATGTTAGACGGTGCAAATCTATGGCAACGGTTTTGGAAGATCACCGTACCTATGCTATTTCCAACCATCATGGTCTGTACCATCATGTCCGTTTTAGCTGCGCTGAAGGCATATCAGGAGGTCGATGTTCTGACTCAGGGCGGCCCGATGAATTCAACTTTCACCGCGCTCTACTATGCCTACGATCAGGGTTTAAAACATCTGAAATTGCCACGCGGTCTTGCCGCCAGTTTTGTGATGTCATTATCTTGTATTGCCATTGCACTGGCTTGTCTGCGCTATCTGAAGCCGAGGCACAGGTGATGTCCTATTCCGTTGAGCGTCTGTTTAAAATTGTTGTGCAATATACGGTGCTAATCGCATTGGCGGTGTTATGCGTATTCCCGTTCTGGTGGACGCTGGTAGTGGCGGTATCGACTGAGGGCAATATTTTTGAATTCCCGCCCAGCTTTATGCCACAAGCGGTATCAATCGACAATTTTATTGAAGTATTCCGCGTCATCCCGATGAACGCGTTTTATAAAAATTCCTTGCTGATTACCGTAGCAACCGTATGCTGGAAACTACTACTGTGCTCGCTGGCAGCCTATCCTTTGTCACGCATGCGCTTCAGCGGTAGCAAGCTGGTGTTTGGGCTGATATTGGCAACCATGATTTTGCCGTCAGAAGTGAATTTTTTGGTGAACTTTATCACTCTGACCAAGATAGGCTTGGTCAATACTTATACCGGTGTGATCTTGCCGAATGTGGTGACCGCGGTATCGATACTGCTGTTGAAACAAGCCTTCGATGAAGTACCACAAGACCTGATTGATGCCGCACGGGTTGATGGTGCACCGGAGTGGATTATTTTCTGGAAAATCGTGTTGCCATTGATCTCGCCATGGTTAGCAACGGTCGGTATTTTGACTGCGGTGGAAGCCTGGAATGACTATATCTGGCCTTCTATCGTAATTAGTAAGCCCGATGATTTTCCTTTGTCGGCAGGTGTGCTGTATCTGCGTGGTACTTACGGCAGCAGTACACGGGTGATTGCTGCGGGCACTATTTTGACGATCGCGCCGATACTCGTCGCCTTTTTATTTACCCAGCGCTTTTTTATGCGCGGCATGGATGGAGCAGTGAAATGACAAACATAATGACAAACGCAGCGGCAAAAAAAATCGCAGGTCAATTGATCATGATACGCATGCCCGGTACCTCGCTTGATGCAGAGATGGCGCAATTTTTACGTGACAATCATATCCGCGCAGTTTGCCTGTTTCGCCAAAATATGGTGGATGCGCAGCAGCTGTCTAAGTTCACGTCGGATTTACGAGACGTCATGGGGCCGGATGCCTTGATCGGCATTGATCAAGAGGGCGGAGCGGTCGTGCGAGCGACCTGGGTGCCGCAGCCGCCCGCTGCGATGTCTTTGGGAGCTAGCGATGACCCAGCGCTATGTCGCGCGGTAGGTGCGGCGGTTGCGCGTGGCGTGAAGTCTCTCGGTTTTAACTGGAATTTCGCTCCGGTGCTCGACCTCAATAATAACGTTGATAATCCCGTCATCTCTGAACGCTCATTTGGCTCTGATCCGCAGAAGGCTAGTCGTTTAGCAATGGCATGGATGGAAGGCAGTTTGTCCGAGGGCGTCGCGTGCTGCGTTAAACATTTCCCCGGGCATGGTGACACCAATGTCGATTCGCACCGTGATTTGCCGACGGTCGATAAGTCTCGTGCAGAACTGGATGCACTGGAGTTTGCACCTTTTCGTGTGGCTAAAGACGCCGCGCCAGCCATGATGACGGCACACATTGTTTACCCTGCATTAGATGCCGATTATCCCGCCACGATGTCGAAAAAAATCCTGACTGGCATTTTGCGAGATGAATGGAATTATCAGGGCGTCGTTATCACCGATGGCATGGACATGCACGCAATTGCCGGTCGCTATGGCGCGGGCAAAGCCGCCGTCCTTGCTTTGGATGCGGGGGCTGATCTGGTGATGGCATTAGGCACCAGAGAAACTCAGATCGAGACACTGGCAGCCTTGACCGACGCCATACAAAGCGAGCAGATCGACGCAGCTGGGTTGCAGCAACGGCTGGCGCGCATCACCAAACTGACGCAACAGTATCCATGTCAGCAAACGGGGTTTCAAATCGCCTATCAAACCGAAGCACACGATTTGCAATTAATGGCAGAGGGATGGAAGCGTGGATTGACGCCTTACCACAGCCCCAAAGCTCCTTCACCCGGCAATAAAGTCCGTTTAGTGATCAGCGCTAATGTGGTCAGCGACGGCGTCTCGGAAGCGGGTATCCGCTCCGAAAAAGTCAGCGCGATGCTGAGTGAAATTTATGATGTTGAAACCGTAGAATTTGATCGGGCGAACGAATTTGACTGGAGCGCATTGCCCGATGATGGTCGCTTTACGATACTCGCCTCCACAATCCGTTTGCGTTACAGCGAAAAAATTCGCCGGGAATGGAAGCCGGATTTACATCTGGTGTTATGGAACCCGTTTCAATCGTTGGACATCCAATCGCCTGCGCTGATTACCTATGGTTTTGCTACGCCAGCGATAGCCGCTGTTGCGGCTTGGTTACGTGGAGATATTGTTGCTGAAGGTAAGTTGCCTGTAGCTGGTTTTGATGTTTGAGAAATTTGGTGGCGGGAGTGGTGCGCATGGCGCACTCTACTTATCTCATCAGAGCTTCTAGAGACTCTTTAGGCTTTTGATGTATTTGTTGGTTGGAGGTATTTCGGACGCCGCGGGGTCGTCACTCCCGGCCTGTCGCTACGAAGTATAAAAATATTAGTTCGAGAGAATACCAGAACAAAAATGGCTCAAGTTCAACTACGCAATATCACCAAACACTACGGCGACACCAAAGTCATCCAAGGTATCAATCTCGATATCAACGACGGTGAATTCATTGTTTTTGTCGGGCCCTCAGGCTGTGGTAAATCAACTTTGCTACGTATGATCGCTGGATTAGAAGACATCACCGATGGCGAGCTATTCATCGATGGAGAAATGGCCAACGATATCCCGCCAGCCAAGCGCGGTCTTGCGATGGTGTTCCAGTCCTATGCTCTGTATCCGCATATGACTGTCTATGAAAATATGGCATTCAGCTTGAAAATGGCGGGGCAAAAAAAGCAGCAAGTTGACGATGCCGTGCAGCAGGCCGCTCAGATATTGCAAATTACACATCTGCTACAACGTAAGCCAAAAGATCTGTCTGGCGGTCAACGCCAGCGGGTCGCGATTGGTCGCGCGATTGTGCGTCAGCCCAAGCTATTTTTATTTGATGAGCCACTTTCCAACCTCGATGCCAGTCTGCGCGTGCAGATGCGGATTGAGTTGAGTCGGCTGCATCAGGATTTAAAAACGACAATGATTTATGTGACCCATGATCAGGTGGAGGCAATGACCTTGGGTCAACGTATTGTTGTATTCAATGCTGGAAAAATAGAGCAGCTTGGTACGCCTTTGGAGTTATACGAACGTCCTGCCAATCTGTTCGTTGCAGGATTTTTAGGCGCGCCGAAAATGAATTTTCTGAATGCAGAAGTGACCGCACTCAATGGCACGGATGCACAGTTAAGGTTAAAAGATGGAACTAGCTTGACCTTGCCTGTGATTGCATCACAAGTCGCTATCGGTGATGTTGTTACGTTGGGCGTGCGTGCAGAGCAACTAGCTTTACCGCATACAATAAGTGGCTCAACGGAAGCGCCCGTATTACAGATTTCCATCGATTTCATTGAACATCTTGGTGACGCCTCTGTAATTTACGGACACCTTGCAAATGCTAAAAACGATCAGCAAAGCCTCTCTATTAAATTGAGTGCGGATCTGTGCGCGACCTCGCCCGCGTTAAAGGCAGGTAGCCAGATCGATGTGGTGATGCCTTTATCCCGTTGCCATTTGTTTGATGCCACAGGGCAGGCTTGTCGTACTTAAACATGGTCAAGCTGAGGTGATTTGTGTAGCAGGCTCGGCAGAAGTAAAAAAAGCGCATTCTGTTTTTTCAGAGTGAGCTTTAGTTTAGTTGATGCTTGCTAGTTTTTAGTTATGCTTTGCGATGGCATAATCAGACTATTACAGGTACTTTCTGTTCGGCCTCGAATTTTAAAAATCGCGATAAGATCAAGACCGGTACCGCAGAAATCAGCGCCCAGACAAAGAAATTTTTGTACCCTAAGGCGAGCTGGATATCGCCACTGATCATTTTAAAAATGATGAAGCCCAATTGCATGACACCTGATCCCAATGCGTAATGTGCGGTCTGATATTTACCAACCGCCACCACCTGCATGATGAATAAAATAATGCCGACAAAACCAAAGCCATAACCAAACATTTCTATGCACAGTGCAGCAGTAATGATGCCTAGATTGCCAGGCAAATTGCTGCTCAGGAAAACAAATACCAAAATAGGCAGGTTCATCGCAATAATGAGATAAGGTAATGCGCGCTTTAGTCCCAGCCATGAGGTGAAGTAACCACCGAGCACGCTACCTGTTAAAAATGCGATGGTTCCCGCTGTGCCATATACGATACCGACTTCATCGGTAGTCAAACCTAAGCCGCCAAGCTCCTTTGCTTCACGCAAAAATAGCGGTCCTATGGTTTGTACCTGGCCTTCTCCGGCACGGAACAAAATGATGAAAATGATGGCGATCCAGATGCCTGGCTTTTGAAAAAAATCAATGATGACGTCTTTCAAAATCCAGAATGCACCTTTGAGTGAGGTTTCCATCGGCGCATTTTTTGTCCCTGGTAAGGCCCACAAATTGTAGAGCGCAAGCACGATCAGCATCACGCTGAGAATCCCAAAGATGATCATCCATGCATGGGCTGGGTCCATATGTTTTTCGAGATAGCCGGCCAAATAAACTAAGCCGCCTAAAGAAAAAAATCGGGCAGCGTTAAAAAATGCGCCTTGCCATCCTGCATAGGCGGCCTGCTGTTTATTGCTTAGACTCGCCATATACAAACCGTCACAGGCAATATCGTGAGTCGCAGAGGCAAACGCCACTACCGCGAGCAAGGCAATACTGATTGCGAAATACATGGGTAGTTGCAGCGACAGTGCGACCAGACCTAAGCTTGCGCCACCGATGATCTGAAAAATAACCACGACGGATTTTTTACTACTGGCCAATTCCAGAAATGGACTCCATAAGGATTTGAAGACCCAGGCAGCGCCGATCAGTCCAGTCCATCGCGCGATCTGGTCGTTTGGCATCCCCATACTTTTGTACATCAGACCCGCGACCAATGCGACGGCATAAAATGGCAAGCCTTGCGCAAAATACAGCGTAGGAATCCAGCGCATAGGATGTCGGTGAGTGGTCTGTTCAGTGCTCATCTTGATGATCTCTCAGGGTTTTCGGCTAGATTATTGTTCTGCTCGCTGCGGTTCGGTTCGGCATGTAGGCAGTGGAAGAATGCTATCCATCTGTCTCAGCGGACAACATACAAGGCGAGAAATCTCAGGTCAACTGGTTTTGTTTAAATAATGCCACTTTAACTCCACTGAGATGCTTGATTTAAAAAAATCAGATAAATTCTTTTAATCAATCATAAAAAGTTCTCAATGACGATTAACTCCCCATTTGCGGATAAGGTGATTTGTGGTGTTAATGACGCAAAATCGCCAGATTGGCGAACTGGTATGGTGGTTATTTGATGGGTGCGCTTGATCTGGCTTAATCTGAATTTGATGCTGAAGTTGCTTGCGCAGAGTTTTGTTCTGACCTCGGTGTAATTTCTTAAGTTGAATATACTCCCCATTTTTTATTTTAAAAATGGCGTATTGTCCAGTATTCTTATGGACACTTAAAATATACGTAGTGGGAGTATATTAATTCTATGTGTCTTATGTGGTGTTCTTTGTCTTTAGTCAACGCCCGGGTTTAACCACCAAAGCCACGCCCAGCAACGCGATTGCCATGCCCACAGCGGCGGTGACGGTAAAACGCTCACCAAACATCAGCCACGCCATGACCGCAGTGACTGCAGGAACCAGATACATATAACTGGTGACTTTAGTCGCCTCTCCATTGCGTATCAGGATAAACAGTACCGAGATACCGACGCCGGACAAGACAAAAATAGACCATGCCATTGCGCCAAAGAATTCTGGTGTCCAGAGTATCGTCTGGGTTTCCAGCATCAATGCAAACGGCAGCGTTAAGATCAGCGATGCCAAAAACTGGATTACCTGACCGGTGCGTACATCAAAGGAGGGGCAGGTTTTCTTTTGATACAAGGTGCCGATGGTCATCGATAACAGTGCCATGACTGCCAGCGCAATGCTGGCTGCGGATAAATGCACGACAGAGATTTTGTTCGCTACGACCAGACCGACACCGATGATCCCGAAGCCCAGACCTATCCATTGTCTGCCTTGCGTTTTTTCTCCAATTGCTGGCCCCAATACGGCGGTCAAGATGGGCTGAGTGTTGACGATCAAGGCTGCCAGACCGGCGGGCATGCCAAGTTTGACTGCGCACCAGACTCCGCCAAGATAACCCGCTTGCATCAATACGCCTGCTACCGCGATATGCGGCCAGGCTGATCTGGCAGGCCAGGGCGCCCGCATGGTCACTGCCAACACTCCCATAAACAGGATGACACCTAAATACCGTAAGCATAAGAAAGTTAGCGGTTCGGCGTAAGGCAGACCGTATTTAGCGACTACGTAGCCAGAGGCCCAGATAAAAATAAAAATGGCGGGGAGGAAGCGGAGTCGTGAAGATGAATTGATCATACGTGGGGTGGGCTAACAAAGCGCTCTGTAGCAAATTGCCTTAAATAAAGTGACCGCCATAATCTCACAGGAGTGCGCTGATTTTATTTTTTCTATGCATGAAATGAATAGGTTTAATTCTGCACGACACGATGTTTAGACGAAATTATTTCATCGCATTTGATGTGATGCGGCTAAGGCAAAAACGGGCTTAACATTTATTTGCATTATTGTCTTGCCTATTTAACCAAAGTGGGGGAGAAGGCGTACAATAATTACATCAATTTTTCGGCATGCCGTGATTTTCATCAGGCTTGATTCTATGTCTCGCACCTGTATTTGCACCTGCATTCAAGCTTATATTCAAGCTTATATTCAAGCTTACATCAGCACTGATTTTTTGCAGTGTCGACAGCGGTGCTTTGGTCTGACTGATGATGCACGCGGAACCCTTGAAAAACTTGATGGCAGCTCTCATGAATCTCTTACCCAATAGTTTTAAAAGTCGCCTGGTCGGTTTGTTTGGCGGTCTAGCATTGCTAATCGGCGTCCCTGTTTATTACCATGTCAACCACGTGTTTTCTGAGCGATTGATTATCGAACGTGGGAATGCAGTCAGGGATCTGGCAGTTGCGGTATCTGCAGTGCTGACTGCCAATCTGCAAGAGCGGCAAAGAGAGATTGAGTTAATGGCAGGCAGTCCGGTCTTCCGTCGATTGCCATTGTCTAGCAGCGATACAAAAGATGCCGTCAATCGTTTGCGGCGTTCTTACCCTTACTACAGCTGGCTTGGTGTCGCAGACACTGTTGGCATAGTCCAATCTGCCGCTGCTGGTTTGCTAGAAGGTAACAGCGTCGCAGAGCGCCCTTGGTTTAAGCGTGGCAAAGAAGGGGCTTACGTCGGCGATCTGCATGAGGCAAAATTATTGGCCAAGCTTTTACCGCAGAGCGAGGGTCAAGGGCCAGTGCGGTTTATCGATTTTGCAGCGCCCGTATTCGATGATAACGGTGTACTGCGCGGGGTACTAGCTGCGCATGCCCATTGGCGTTGGGCGGGTGATGTAATTCGTGTCTTGGAACCCAAAAATGCCCGCATGAATAAACAAGAAATCTTTATCGTGAACGCAGATCAGGAAATCATTTATCCAGACCGGCCTGAATTGCATGCGCAAAAAATCCCACCATCGGTACTATCTGGAAAAGAATTTGTGCTGGATAACTGGGGTGGTAACACAGCGTATCTGAGTAGCTCCATCCTCGTCGCAGAAGTGATTGCGACACGCCCACTCAACTGGCGCATCGTAGTCAGGCAACCAGCAGCGACAGCGCTAGCGCCAGTGACTGAATTGCGGCGCACTTTATTATTATTTGGGATCGTCGCAGCGATTCTTTTTATCAGCAGTATTTATTGGGTCGCTTCCAAAGTTAGCAGTCCGCTGGAGCGGCTGGCAATCACTGCCAGACTAATTGAGCACGGTGATGAAAACGCCGTATTGGAATCGAACGCGGGTTCCAACGAACTTCGCGATCTGGTTGACGCATTAAGTGGTATGACGGATCAGCTTTTGTATCGCAAGAGAGCCTTACTAGAGGCAAATTTGTCGCTTGAACGCAAAGTCACCGAGCGCACTGCAGAGTTGGCTGCCGCCAATCAGGCTTTGCATCATATGGCACGACGTGACTTGCTGACCGGACTCGCAAATCGTTTGTCTATCAATGAAACCTTATTCTCTGAGTTTGCCCGTATGCAGCGCACAGGTGTGCCTTATGCCGTATTGATGATGGACATTGATCATTTAAAAAATATCAATGAGCGTTTTGGAGGCGGGGTTGGAGATAAAGTATTAATTGAGGTCTCGGCTATCATCAGGCATACCGTGCGCTCCACCGATGTGGTTGGCCGTTTGGGCGGCGAGCGATTTTTCGCTTTATTGCCTGCGGTCGATTTGCCTGCCGCAGTCGCCATGGCACAAAAAATTGTCAATGCTGTCAATCAAACTACATTGCCGATCGTTGAGCAAGTCACCGTCAGTATTGGTGTCGCAATCGCCTTGACTGAGCATGATAATGACAGCGTCGCCTTATCGGAAGCAGATCAGCATTTGAATGCCGCTAAGCGACGGGGATACAATCAAGTTGCCTACGAATTGCACGATACATGATTAGGCATGATTCCCATGCTCATGATTTGAGCACTCGTGTATGTTCACGGATATTCACGTACATTCACGCATCTTCTCGTATAGATTAGATTTTTTGCTGTCCGGCCAAAGCTGATAATGCAATTACTCGCGCGTACAAAATGGCGACATAGGAATATGTTTGTCGCCTTCGTCATGATGACATGATGAGCGCTATTTTTTTAATAGGCTTCATCCCAAGGCATACTTAAGCGCGAGGCGCACTGGATCAGGCCAACCATACTGTAAGTTTGTGGGAAGTTACCCCAAAGCTCGCCCGTTTCTGGCGCAACATCTTCTGCCAGCAGACCAAGCGGATTACGATGTGTCAGTACTTTCTCAAATAATTCTCTGGCTTGCACTTTTTCACCAATTTGCGCCAGCGCCAAAATCCACCACAGAGTACAAACCAGGAAGGCTGTTTCTGGTTTACCGAAGTCGTCTTCTTCATCATATCGCAGCAAAAAATCACCCCGACGTAATACGGTGCCGATCTTATTTACTGTGCTGATAAAGCGTGGGTCAGTCGCCGGTAAGAATTGAAACTCCGCCATCAGCAATAAGCTGGCATCTAAGTGTTCGCCGCCGAAGGTTGAGACAAAGCTTTGCATTGCCGGATTCCACGCAGCTTCGCAAATATTGTGATGCATTTTGCTCGCATTACTTGACCAGTAATGCGCACGATCGGCTAGCTTGAGTTGGCCTGCAATACTCGCCAAACGATCGCATGCAGCCCAGCACATGATGCTGGAAAATGTGTGTACACGTTTAGAACCACGTAGCTCCCAGATGCCAGCGTCGGGTGTGTTGTAACTGAGGATCGCCTGATCGCCCAGACGTTCCAGATCATCAAATATTTTCCGGTCGGCAGGACGTGCCAGACGCATGTCAAAAAACGCGTGGGTACTCGCCATAATCGCAGCACCAAAGACATCGTTTTGAATTTGGTTATACGCAAGATTACCGACCCGGACTGGCCCCATTCCTCGATAGCCAGCCAATGCCGGTGCGATATTTTCTGTCAGCGTTGCTTCTCTGCGAATGCCATACACTGGTTGCATCGGCGTGTCGCGGGTATCGGCAATGATGTTGAGTATGTAGCCTAAATAGCGCTCCATCGTCGCGGTCGCACCCAACCGGTTTAGGGCGTTGATCACAAAGTAGGCATCTCGTAGCCAGCAGTAACGGTAATCCCAATTACGTCCACTATTTGCTGCTTCCGGTATTGAGGTAGTTACGGCAGCAATGATCGCACCGGTATCGTCAAAGGCATTTAGTTTTAAGGTAATGGCAGCGCGGATGACGACATCTTGCCATTCAAATGGGATGGCAAGATTGCGTACCCAGTTCTGCCAATAATCCAATGTCTGTTCATAAAACGAGCGCCCGACATCATGCGGTGATCCGTTCACCGTTTCGTCGGGTCCCATCATGAGTGTGAGGCTATCTTGCAGGAAGAAGGGGCGCTCGGTCAGGATCGCAGAAATTGATGCATCCGTTGTCAGACGCATCGGTGCTTCGCCACCTAGATAGGAAATATGATGGGTGCCGCTGCGGACTTCGGCACGTTCCTGACCATAATTGATGGTGGGTCTGATACGTAATGCAATCCGTGGACGACCAGATACAACCCGAATAATTCTGACCAGCATAGAAGGTGAGAACAGGCGGCCATGCATGCGAAAGCGTGGCGCAAAATCAATTACTTCAAAACTATTTCCGGCTGGATCGGCAAAAAGGCTGCTTAAGATGGCGGAGTTTCTTTCATATTCTTGTTTGACTAATATCGCATCGCCTAATTGGATATCGATCAGGCCTGAGGCATTTTCAGGATCTTGTTTTTGCAGCAGGGTGCAGCAGATAGGGTCACTATCAAATACCGGAAAACACCACCAGACGATGGACGCTTTTTGGTCAATCAATGCGCTGGTGCGTGAGTTGCCTATTAATCCAAGATTGAGTGTTGACATGCTGAAATTCCTTTACAAAAATCGTTGATCGGGAAAGCTTATTTACTGCTTAAACATTCTGCCGTCTTCCTGAAAATTCGATGGAGAATTAATAAATAAGCTGATCCAATTAGCTAGCAGTTTACCTACTTAAATGCCCATCCTTATTCGTACATAAAAAAGGTTTTATTTAATATACTCCCCATTAATTTAGTGAAATATGCTCTATCGTCCAATAATTATATGGACAATTAAATATACTAATTGGGAGTATATTCAATTAGTGAATCAATCGATCAAGTATTTTGATCGGATTGGTGTCTGCGTTTATGTTTGCCTTTATGTTTGTTTTTATGTTTTTCTTTGCGTCCCAATTTATTCCACTAACTGACTCAGCCGCTCATGGCGCGGGTCACATTTTTCCACTTCGGCATCGCTGCTAAACGGGCGATTAATTCGTCCAGCAATCTGACAATATCCAGACGGTGATTCAGATAAAATTCTGCGGCAGTGTCGTCCGAACGTTCTATCCGCAAGCTTAGCCAGTCTTTTCTGTGCATGTTAAAAACATCTTCATCAGTGATATCGTCACCGACATAAATTGCGGTAGGTGCTTGGCAGGATTCACACAAGCGCTGCAAGGCGATACCTTTGTTCGGCGCGCCTGGCGGCAAGAGATTAAAGACACATTTTCCGGTGCCGATATCTGCTTCGGGAGTGACGCGTGCAAATAAAGCGAGCAAGTGTTTTTCGGCCAGCGTGCGATTCGTGGCAAGTCGATAATGTACTGAGAGCGAGTAAGTTTTATTTTCTATCCAGATCCCCGGGTCTATGCTGGGATGCGCTTGCAATGCCAGGTTTAATCGGGCCTCCCACTCATTGCAAAGTGCTTTGTAATGTTCAGCATCTATCGTCTCACCGGGCAGTCCTTCTATCCCATGATTGCCGATCACATAGTCCGGCACAAATGAGAGCCGGGTACAAATATCCGCAATCGAGCGGCCCGTGATGATCGCAATCGGTGCGTACTCCGATAGGATGGTTAGTCGCCGCAATACAGGAGCCGGCAAACTGGCCTTGTCTGGTTGCGTCACGATAGGCGCTAAGGTGCCATCAAAATCAAACGCGCATAGCATGCCTGGTCTGACGATGTCGTTGAGCCTGTGCATACCTTGATCAAAGAATGAAGTTAACATTATTCCCTTTACTGAACGCGGCGCAATGATGCGCGGCTATGTGAGTGGATTTTAGACATTACCCGTTCGCGCTGACGCAGGCGGGCGGCGTCCAGCAGCATGTGGCCCGCCCAGCGATACACATTAAAATCTTTAACCAGAGCACGCATGCTGCGCATCCGCTCTCTCTGCTCAATTTTTGGCATGCGTAACGCCCGGTAGAGTGCATCTGCGCCTTGCTCAATATGATACGGATTGATGATCAGAGCTTCATGTAGTTCTCTGGCAGCACCGGTAAATTGGCTGAGTATTAAGACGCCTTGTTCATCCGTTCTGGCAGCGACAAACTCCTTGGCGACGAGGTTCATCCCATCATGCAAACTCGTGACCATGCAGACATCGGCAGCCCGGTAATATGTGGTTAGTTCGTCCTGCTCGTGATGCTCCGCTTTAAGGATAATCGGTGTGTAATCAGCACTAGAAAACCGTTGATTAATCTTATCCATCAAGGCTCTTACCCTCGTTTCAAAATTTTGGTATTCCTCCAATGAAGACCGGCTTGGTGCCGCGATTTGTACGAAGGTAAATTTGCCCACGAGGTCCGGATGCATTTCCAGCATTTTTTCTACCGCTGCAAAGCGTTCAACAATACCCTTGGTATAGTCGAGCCGGTCAACGCCGATGCCGAGCAACTGATCGGGTGCTAACGATAGTCGTTTTCTGATTTCAGCACGAGATTCTTCGACCGTCAGAATATCGGCGGTATCGTCTTCTGGCCATGCAATCGAAATCGGATAGTTCTCAACTTGTGTGAGTTCGCCCCGGCATGTGATGGTAGAGGCTTCGGTTTCTATTCGTGTTTCTAAATATCGATCGACGGTTTCCAGAAAATTTTTGCGATGGAAGGGGGTATGAAATCCCAGAATCGTACTGCCCAATAATCCATCAAGGATCTCTTCACGCCAAGGGCAAATGCCGAACGATTCTGAGTTGGGCCAAGGTATATGCCAGAAGGTAATAATGGTCGCCTTAGGAAGAACATCTCGCACCATACGTGGCAATAAGGCGAGGTGATAATCTTGTACCAGCACAACAGGGTCGTCCCTGCTGGCCTCCTGAATGACTGCATCGGCAAAGCGCTGATTGACTGCAACATACTGATCCCAATCAGATGAGCGAAACACCGGTCGCACGTGTGCGATGTGGCATAGCGGCCATAAACCTTCGTTTGAAAAGCCGTAGTAATACCCTTTTTCTTCCTGCTCTGTTAACCAGACTCGCCGCAAGGTGTAGCTAGGGTTTTTGGGCGGCACTTTGACATGATCTTTACTATCAACTGTTTGCCTGTCACCAGATCCGCTACCATGCGCAATCCAGGTACCCGAGCAGGCTCGCATTACCGCCTCTACCGCAGTTACCAGACCACTGGCCGGACGTTTAACGACGATGCCGTTGGGCGTCTCCGTATGGATATATGGTTCTCGGTTAGACACCACTAGCACTTGATCGCCCGCCAAATCAACTTGTAGTAGCGACTTCAGTTTGTCCGGTGTCCATAATTGAGAAGGCGATTCTTGCCCGCGACGTTCCTGGCGATATTCATGTAGTAAGGATTGCAGGTCGCCCATCAAGGGTTGCATTTCTGACGGTGTTTTTTCTTTTTTGCTTGACTCTGTTTTTGGTAGTAATTCACCGCGCAAAATACTTTTTACACTGTTCATCCAACCTAAAAAGCTGATGTGAGCAACCAGTACGGTGATGAATGAAATCACAATCGCTAACAAGACAAAAATAATGATGGCATATTTTTTTGTATCTGCGCTACGCCGCTCAATAAAGCTCATATCGTGTACTAAGATGAGCTTGCCAAGGAGGGTACCGTCTTGCATTAATTCGCGCTCAGAGATGTGTACCGTCCCTTGAGGTAAGCGCAAGAGTGAGCGATTCGGACCTTGCGGCTTTAGTCCATCTCTGCATCCGATAGAGTCTGGATAAGTTCTGGTCTTGTATAGCAATTTGCCATTGTCATCGCAGAAGCCCAGTGCATATAAACGCTCATCGTCAATGGCACGATCAAACAATTGATCGATCCGTTTTTTAGCGCCTGCCGGTACGTATTCGAGTAAAGGATCTTGTAAGGCATTGGCTAATGATTGCGAGCGAATTTCCAGATCACGGACAAACCAACGTACGGTCAAATCATCCATCAATGGAACGACAATATAGGCAAACATCGCCAACACCAACGCCAGCGGAACGACGAAGCGAAAAGATAGTTTTAGTGAACGTAATTTCATCAAATGACCTTTATGTCGATCTTTATGTGGAATTTTCTATGAGGTTTTCTATACCGTAGAAGGAATTGGATTTAAAACGCCGTGGTCTATGTCACGAATCGGGTCACGATTCACGTCGCGATTCGGGTCGTGATTCATGCCGGGTGATACGACATGCAATGTCCTGGTTGGGTAGGCAAAACTGATACCGAGAGAGCGGAGCTGTTTCAACAGCGCCAGATTGATGGCTTGCTGAATATCCATATAGGCGTTGTAGTCTGGATCGAGCACGTAATACACCACCTCAAATTGTAGTGCTCCGTCTGCATAAGATTTGAAGTGCGCGCGGTCAAACCGGATATTGAACTGATGACCCGTGACGATTTTTTTTGCGATTTCTGGAATTCGTTCTATTTGCTCAATTGGGGTTTCGTAAACAATCCCAAATTCAAATACGACGCGTCGTTCTTGCATGCGCTTGTAATTACGAATTCTGTTTTTTAGCAACTCGGTGTTCGAGAATATAATTTGTTCGCCGCTCAGGCTGCGCAAGCGTGTCGTTTTCATGCCTACATATTCGACCGTTCCCATGTAGCTATCGACCACAATAAAGTCGCCGATCACAAACGGTTTGTCGAGCGCAATAGAAACAGAAGAAAAGATGTCGCCCAGAATATTCTGGACTGCCAGAGCCACGGCAATACCGCCTATACCGAGACTGGCGACTAAAGTGGACACGTTGAATCCAAGATTGTCCAAGATAATTAAGGTGGCGATCATCCACAAGATGATCCGACCGACCATTCCTGCCAAGACTAAATGGGTGGCACCATCGGGATTGTTTTCTCTTTGTCGTAAAAATGCGTTATCGGCAATCAGACTAATGATGCGTGTTCCCCATAAGGCAATTTGGGTGACAAGAATGATGATCCAGGCGAAATGCAAACCGCGATCAATGCGGGTCGGAAAATCGAGCTGACTAATACCTGCAAGTAAGGAGATTCCGATTAAAAACGGTAAGCGGGTCGCTTTTACTATGTGTTCGACATAGCCTAAAAAATGTAATCGCTCTTTCAGTTTTAAGCGTTTAAGCTGGTGTGTTGCAAACGCTTTAAGTAGCAGCAGGGCGACCAACGTGAGCAAAAATACAGTAACAGCGAGCGTCAAATCATAAGATGTATATTCAAATGAAAACATAGCGATCCTTTGTGTAAAGGCAGGATGTCGTTGATTTGCAAACGATATGCATAAGCAATACCTGCAATGCCAGCGATTGGTGCTTAGTTATTCGTGACGCGTCATCAATAGAAGAGACGCAGCGGTGTTGGTCGTTAGCGGCGTAGAGCAAGCTCAAGATCAACGTCATTTGCCGTGTGTGTTTGCCAGGTTGCGCAGATCAATATTGGGTGCTGATGCAGTCCTGCAGTGGCGGCGTAAAGTATTGTTATTCCAAGAAGAGTTGTATTTCATTTAAGAAAGTAGATAGGTCTTTTTGACCTTTTGCTACGTTAATTGAAAACGATTATAGCAAAATATATTTGGACAAATGTAATTTGCCGAGGCGCAACAGTTGAGACGGAGTAGGATTGATATAAAAAGCACATGGGTACACTCATCATTACGCCGAGTAGAGACGAAAAAAATGGCTACCCGCCGAAGCGAGTAGCCATTTTGTTTTGGAGCCGAGAGTTAAACTGAATTTGCTACATTGCTGGATTAATCAGCAATGCATTTCTCAGAAAACTGACGCTAGCTTTTTAAGCCAGATTAGCCGCCGCAAAATCCCAGTTCACCAAAGCCCAGAATGCTTCCAGATATTTAGGACGTGCATTGCGGTAGTCGATGTAATAAGCGTGTTCCCACAGATCACAAGTGACTAATGGTGTGTCTGTCGTAGTCAATGGCGTAGCCGCGTTAGATGTGTTGACGATATCTAATGTGCCATCAGCTTTTTTGACCAGCCAAGTCCAGCTAGAACCAAAATTACCGATACAGGATTTAGTGAAGGCTTCTTTGAAGGCATCAAAGGAGCCCCATTTTGCATTGATTGCATCAGCTAATGCACCGGTTGGAGCGCCGCCGCCGTTTGGCTTCAGGCCGTTCCAGTAGAAAGTGTGGTTCCAGATTTGGGCGGAATTATTGAAGATACCAGCAGAAGATTTTTTGACGATTTCTTCCAGGCTAGCATTTTCAAATTCAGTACCTTTGATCAAATTATTTAAATTCGTGACATACGTCTGATGATGCTTACCGTAGTGGTATTCCAGAGTCTCTTTAGAGATATGCGGTGCGAGTGCATCCAGTGCATAGGGCAGTGCCGGTAGGGTATGTTCCATTTTGCATCCTTTGTTGTTCGTGGTTCGGGGGAAAACCCCCATTGTAATAGCTTCGCGTCAAGCTTGCATCTTCCTATTTTATTGTTAACAAATCAGATGGTGAGAGGGCAAATTGTGCCCAATATGGTGTTCAATAAGGTAGCCAATAGTGCATCAAAGAATGCGCATAAAAAATTGCCAAGGAGAACATTAAAACTTGATTTGTAAGTATATGTAAAGAATTTGTAAGAATTTGAAACCGATTGGTATCTGGCTGCGTATCTCTATCTGACTGCCAAAATCACGAGCAGATCAACAGAAAACGTATCCTTATTTACTATTTTGCATACAAACCATTAGGAAAATGTTATGAAAACTTCTTTACGCTTATTATCCGGCGCGGCACTCATCTCCTCTTTGACGGCTTGCAGTTCTATGAGCTCTATGATGAAAGCACCGGATGCGCCTGCAGCAGTTGCTGTGCCAGCAGGCAATAAACTAGTCATGATGGCAGTAGGTGCTGGCGACCTGACATACGAATGCCGCGTAAAAGCAGCGATGCCAGGTGCTTATGAGTGGGTGTTTGCTGGACCGACTGCCGTGTTGTCAGATCAAAGCGGTAAAGCGGTGGGCAAATATTATGCTGGCCCGACTTGGGAAGCCAATGACGGTAGCAAAGTCACTGGTAAGCAATTGGCGGTGACTCCGGGCGCAGCCAATGCGATTCCTTTGCAATTGGTTAAAGCTAATCCATCTATGGGTAATGGCGCGATGACTGATATCAGCTATATCCAACGTCTAAATACGATGGGTGGCATTGCGCCATCAGATAGCTGTGCTGCTGCTAATGTTGGCGCTAAAAAGTTGGTCAAGTATCAAGCAGATTATTACTTTTACAAAGCGATGTAATCGAGAGATATTGCGACCAATCATGGTCGCAATAAAAGTGCGATTTGATGATCATGTAGTGGCGGCATTTGAAAAGTGCATTTGCCGCTGTACTTTGGGGATGCCGCTGGCATCCCTTTTTTTGTCGATATGGTTTGCTGGAGATGTATAAATAAATCAGCTCAATAAAATTAATCCAGACTAGGTTGCACACCATTCACGCTGATCTCAGTCGTCCCGTCAGCCAATCGCACTGCGATCTGGCTATTCGGCTGCAAGTCCTTACCAGAGCGTATTAGTTTGCCTTTACGGTCACTCAAAATAGCGTAGCCACGCTCCAGTGTTCTTTGTGGATTTAGCATTTCAAGCTGCGCTTTTAAGCCCGCCAGCGCTACTCTTTGAGTATCCGTCTGATGTTTAAAAGTAGTGCTCAACCTTCGTTGTGATTCTTGCAAATTGGTACGATATGCCTGCATGTCTGGCCGATTTCCTTGAAGCCGGGTTCGTAATTGATGCAAGTTGGCATGCGCCTGTTGGCGTGGGATTGCGCTGGCAAATTTGAGACGTTGCACAGCACTTTCGAGAGCTAATTTTTTTGCTTTGATGGCGTTGATCGGACTCAGTAAACGCCGTGTCAGCCAATCGACATTCTGGTTTTGATTCGCCAGTTGTCTTTGCATTCCCCTATGCAGATGGATGCGGTATTGCAGCAGCGTTTCTAGCCAGTCTTCACGCGGTGCTGCCGCTAATTCAGCCGCTGCCGTAGGAGTAGCCGCACGTACATCGGCGGCAAAATCGGCAATGGTGAAGTCAGTTTCATGGCCCACGCCGCTGATTACAGGCATCGCGCAATGGCTGATTGTTCGCGCCACGATTTCTTCATTAAATGCCCATAAGTCCTCAATACTTCCGCCGCCGCGGCAGACCAGCAGCACATCACATTCTTCACGCGCCGAGGCGGTAGCAATTGCTTGCGCAATTTTATTTGCAGCACCTTCGCCTTGCACTGGTGTAGGGTAAAGGATGACGTTGACATGCGGCGCGCGTCGTTGCAGCGTGGTCAACACATCGCGCAATGCCGCCGCTTGCGGACTACTGACAATCCCTATCGTTTTAACAAAATGCGGAATAGGGCGCTTACGCTCTGGATCAAACAGACCTTCTTTTGCCAGTTGTGCTTTTAACTGCAAAAAAGCTTCGTATAGATTACCCACGCCGGCGCGACGGATTGCTTCTACATTTATTTGATAATCGCCGCGCGGGGCATACAACCCGACCAATGCGCGGACTTCAACTTTATCGCCTTCGCGCGGCATAAAGTCTGCGTATTGCGAGCGGCCACGGAACATGACTGCCCGCACTTGTGCCTGCGCGTCTTTTAGCGTGAAGTACCAATGTCCAGAGGTGGCGCGGGTGAAATTAGATATTTCGCCGGAAACCCACGTCAATGGGATGTTTCGTTCTAATAATTGCGCAACTGCTTGGTTTAGCGCCGATACTGTGATTACAGATGGCGTCAATATTGGAGTTTCAGTACGGGATTCTGGATTCATAAAGCCGAGCAAGTCAAAAGCTGTCCACAGAGGGAAGGGTTGGTCATCAGAATGTCATTAAGTGTTAATGATGTCAAAAATATTTCCCGAGTCTTTCTTAAGTCATTGATTTTAAAAAGGATATTATTCTTAGTAAATTGCGGTGAAAAAAAGAAAATCCTTATAAATCAAGGACTTTAGCGAAGCTTCTTGATCTTGTTCACAAACTTATCCACAGTATCAGCAGGCACTTATATCTTGTTATACAAAAATAGTATGACGATTTGATTGGACATCAATTAGCTTGATCTGCTGCCTATTTTATTTGCACTAAGCTAATATTTAATGAAAACAATGACTTAGCGACAATCACCGGGTTTGTGCACAATCTTATCCACAAAATGTGTGCAGAAATAGCCGCTGCTTGTGAATAAGTAGATGTCTAAATTCAGTTTTGCTTAAAATTTAAGCAAAAAAGGTCTTATTCTTCTATTTGCTCAATTTAAAGGCATGTTCTGAATTGCTATAAAAATCATGGGCTTGGCATTATTCACAAAGCTTCTTCACAGTCTTATCCACAAAATATGTGTAGAACCTAGGCACGATCTCTGAATTTGCGGCTTACCAACGATAACCGGGCATTAGTAAGTGGTTTACCCACAAAAATACCAATTTGCCCGTTAATTAAGCAACAAGTTAATTAGCTTATAAATCAGCCACTTAGAGCGATCTGCTTGCCTTGTTCACAATGTTATCCACATTAACTGTGCAGAACTTATCTTGTTTTGAGATTGCTTGTGCTATCAAAATTGTGGATAAGCCGCTGCTTAATTCTGTAGCAGCAAGATAAAACTGATTAAAATCAAAAGCTTAACAAGCTACCCCAGAGTTATCCACAATCTTGCACACAGAATTTGTGCAAAACTTCACCACTTTTATTATTTTGCTGTTTGAGGTTCTTGCAAAACGAAACACCGGAGAGTAATTTTATTGCGAGAAGCGCAAAATAGATGAGAAAGGAGCGGCCATTTCTGGCAAGATGAAA